>JAAXJD010000029.1:10403-36301 GCA_012270005.1 Flavobacterium sp.
ACATTATTATTTTGGATTGCAGATAAAGTAAAAAAGCATTAAATTTAAATCCCGGATATCCTCCGGGATTTTGTTTTTTATATACCATTCAATAAAAAAGTTATGGAAAATATACGTCAGTACCTTGATTCTACTTATTTAAAACTTCCGGAGCAGGCAGGGCTTACACCCGATGAAAACCGTGAGGTTGTAAAACCGTTAGTAAACGAAGCGATTGAAGAAAATTTTAAACTGGTAATGGTGAGCCCGGATATTGTTAACATGGCGTGCCAAATGATTACCGAAGCAGATTCTAATGTAGATGTAGGTACGGTTATAGATTTTCCGCTAGGCCAAGGTGGGGTAGAGGCGAAGCTTGAAGAAGCCAGGCAGGCCATACAGAATGGTGCTGACGACCTTGACTTTGTGACTAACTATTCGGCTTACATCAATGGAGAGGTAGCGCTTGTGGAGGATGAAGTGGTAAAATGTACTGCTTTAGGTCTTGCTCACGGTAGGGTGGTAAAATGGATAATAGAAATCGCTGCTCTTACAGATGAACAAATTGCAGGTATATGTCAGCTTATAAAAGGTGCTGTGTCTGCCACTGCTGACCTTGAAGATTACAACAACATTTTTGTAAAATCATCTACAGGTTTTTATAAAACAGAGGAGGGCAAGCCTAACGGTGCCACTATAGAAGGTGTTAAAATAATGCTGCAAAACGCGGCGCCGCTTCCGGTAAAAGCCGCCGGAGGGGTAAGGAATTATGAAGAAGTAATGGCTATGATAAAGCTGGGCGTAAAGCGTATAGGGACGTCGTCAGCCAAGGCTATTGTTTCGGGTGCTACAGCAGAGGGTGGCTATTAACGAAAAAACCTTCTCCTTTTAAAGGGAGAAGGCTTTCTCTTTCATAGCATTTTTGCAAAACTTTTCTTTTTCATAGCAACAGAGCAGGCCTGTTTCCCGGTGTTTTCTGTTAGTAAGGTGCTGAGGTTTTAAAAAGGTTGCGTTATAAATTAAAAAAAAACATCATTTTTTTTACGTGGCATTTTAGCAGTATTTGTTTTTTAAAACAAACATTTCAAACTATCTTTGCATGAGTTTTTAAAAACCCATGAAAGCTACTTTGAACGCGTCTGATACTACATTTTCCGTGCAATCCGTTTTTGCAGATTTTAAAGCACTTACAAAAACAGGTTTGGCACTTAGCGTTGTCTTTTCTTCCCTTGCCGGTTACCTGCTTGGCGTTTCAGATGAGCATCCTTTTAGTTGGATTACCTTAATGCTTTTAGCTATTGGTGGTTACTGCATGGTGGGTGCTTCTAATGTATATAACCAAATTATAGAGCGCGACCTTGATGCGCTTATGGACAGAACAAAAAACAGGCCTATACCGGCCGGTAGGGTTTCGGTTCGTGGTGCGTTTATTTTCGGATGTATATTAACAATCATTGGGGTAGGCATACTGTATAGTATCAATCCAAAATCTGCCATGTTTGGCGCGGTGAGCATATTTTTATACACCAGTATTTATACGCCGCTAAAAACGGTAACGCCGTTGTCAGTTTTTGCGGGTGCGTTTCCGGGTGCTATTCCGTTTATGCTGGGTTGGGTGGCTTGTACTAACGATTTTGATATAGAGGCGGGCACGCTTTTCCTTATACAATTCTTTTGGCAGTTTCCTCATTTTTGGTCTATAGGGTGGTTCCTTTATGACGACTATAAAAAAGGAGGTTTCTTTATGCTGCCTACGGGCGAAAAAGACAAGAAAACAGCATTGCAGATTATACTGTATACCATTTGGCTTATTATTGTTTCTGTGTTTCCGGTTACAGGGATTACAGGTTCGTTAAGGCTTAGTATTGTTGCTGCTGCATTAGTGCTTTTACTTGGTGTATGGATGCTGGTGTATGCTGTAAAACTATACAATAAAATGGACGCCCAGTCGGCTAAAAAGCTTATGCTGGTTAGCGTTTCTTATATATCACTGTTACAGGTGATATACATTGCCGATAAATTTTTAAGATAAAATAGTTAACTCATCCGTTATGGAAAAGGTTCTTATGAGCGTGCAGGAGCACAACGACAGGAATGCAAGGAGTAAAAAAATGCTGTTATGGTTTGCCATGATAAGCATGTTTATGATGTTTGCCGGTTTAACCAGCGCTTACGTGGTAAGTTCTTCAAGGCCGGACTGGCTAAAAAACCTGGAAATGCCTCAGGCATTTTTAGTGAGTACGGTAGCTATATTTATAAGCAGTTTTACCTTTCATTTTGCCAAAACGGCAGTAAAAAAAGGTAATCACTCTGGTGCTACAGCCATGCTTTTGGCTACGCTTGCACTGGGTATGTTGTTTGTTGTTTCTCAGTTCTACGGGTTTTCTGAGTTTGTGGCAAACGGCCTTTATTTAACCGGGCCGGCCAGTAATATAACCACCCAGTTTTTATACGTAATCATAGTGTTGCACCTGGCGCACTTGTTTGCGGGGCTTCTGGTTCTTTTAGTTGTAATTTTTAATCATTTTAAACATAAATATAACCCTTCCCAAACCCTTGGAATAGAGTTAGGTGCGCTTTTCTGGCATTTTCTCGACTTTTTGTGGGTTTATTTGTTTTTATTTTTCTATTTCTATTAAAATAAAAAAATGTAAATTTGGGAACTTTTTAAACTAATAACGTTTTATGTCAGCTACAGTTACTACAACAGCCACTACAGGCAAAACTTGGGACGGCGGAAACGAGCCTCTTGGAGCAAGCTATGGTAAGATGATGATGTGGTTTTTCATCATGTCTGATGCGCTTACTTTTTCCGGATTCCTTGCCGCTTATGGTTTCTCAAGGTTTAAATTTATCGGTACATGGCCTATAGCCGACGAGGTGTTTACACACTTTCCGTTTATGCACGGCGTAGATGCTCCTATGTACTATGTAGCGTTAATGACTTTTATCCTTATTTTCTCTTCTGTAACTATGGTACTTGCTGTAGATGCAGGGCACCACATGAAGAAAACCAAAGTGGCAATTTATATGCTGCTTACCATTGTGGGTGGTTTTATCTTCCTTGGTTCTCAGGCATGGGAGTGGAAAAATTTTATTAGTGGTGAATTTGGCGCTGTTGAAACTAAAGGTGGTGCTGTACTACAGTTTGTAGATGCTACTACAAATAAACGGGTAGCACTTAAAGATTTTGCTGTTGAAATACCTTCTGAAAGGGTAGAGAAAACCAAGAGCAAAGGTATTTGGTTTGAAAGTGGGGCATCTCTTCCATCATATTCTGTTGAGGAAGTGGCTGCAGGTCTTAAGGCTAATCCTAATATTGTTATAAGGACAGAATATATTGACGCTAAGACTAAGAAGAAAGAAGTGCTTTCGCATGAAGCGTCTGTTGCTAAAATCGATGATTTTGCAATGGTTGTAGAGGGTGCTAACCTTCAGCATAACGAATACGGCCACAAGCTGTTTGCTGATTTCTTCTTCTTTATTACAGGTTTCCACGGTTTCCACGTGTTCTCTGGTGTAATGATCAACATCCTTATTTTCTTTAATGTACTACTGGGTACTTATGAAAAAAGGAAGAGCTACGAAATGGTTGAAAAAGTGGGTCTTTACTGGCACTTTGTAGACCTTGTGTGGGTATTTGTATTTACATTCTTCTACCTTGTTTAATAACATTAAAAAATAAACAGAATCATGGCTCACGCTCACGAATCGAACACAAAAAGAATCTGGACCGTTTTCGGAATTCTTTCTATCATAACAATCGTTGAAGTTGCTTTTGGTATTGTTAAACCAGCTGCGCTGCACCACCACGAGTTGTTTCACCTTAACCTTCTAAACTGGTTATTTATTATTCTTACTATAGTAAAAGCATACTATATTATGTGGGCGTTTATGCACCTTGAAGGCGAAAAAGCCGGTTTCAGGTGGTCTATTGTTGCCCCACTAATATTTCTTATAATTTATTTAGTGTTCATCTTACTTGTTGAAGGTAATTACGTATATGAAGTATTCCACAACAGTCAATACAAGTGGATATTCTAATACACATTAATTCATAAAAAAGGCGGTTATATCAACCGCCTTTTTTAATTTTGTATACTCTTATGTGTGCCTTATTATGAAAAAAATAATACTTTTTGTACTGCTTGTGGCGCCGCTTATCCTATATGTTTATTTTTCAATGGTTAAGCATAATTCGCTCTTTCTTCCTAAGATTACCAAAAATGTAAATGAGCTGCCCGTATGCTCTACTTTAGATAAGCAGCCCGTTCATCTTACAGGGAAAATTTCCATTATAGGATTTCCGGGAGATGATATAACACCCCGTAAGGAAGCCATATTTAACCTTAACCAGAAAATCAATGCCAAGTACAGGGGGTTCACTGATTTTCAGATGGTAATGCTGCTACCTACAGGCGACGAGCAGAAGGTAACTGCGCTCCAGGAAAGCCTTAAGCGTATGGGGGATATAAGCGACTGGAAGTTTGTGTTTGCTAATCCTGCCGATATACGTGCTTTTCATGCCTCACTAAAGGTTAAAGAGCCTTTAGATGCACATTGCGGAAGCCCATACGTGTATATAATAGATAAAGAACGCGCGCTTAGAGGCCGTAAAGGCAGTGATAGCAAGGGTGCTGTAGGTTTTAAAGATGGTTACAATATGTTTATTGTAAGTGAGCTTCATAACGACATGACCGACGATGTAAAAATAATGCTAAGGGAATACAGGCTTGCGCTTAAGCAGAATAATGTATACCAGCAGGCAGCAAAAAGAAAAATTTAATTTATGAAGAATAAATCATACATAGGTATCTCGTTTATAGTACTGATTTTTGGTATATGGGCGGTGCCAAAAATAGTAGACCGTTTTAAAAAGTCAGACCTGGTTGATATTGGTAAGGTGCCTGCTTTTGAACTTACCGATCAGGATAATAAAAAAATATCTGACGATGATTATAAAGGCAAGGTGTATGTGGTAGAGTTCTTTTTTAGCACGTGCCCTACCATTTGTCCTAAAATGAACCAGAACATGCTCCAGCTTCAGGAGGCGTTTTATGGTCGCCCTGATTTTGGTATTGCATCTATAACCATAGATCCTGCGCACGATACTCCGGCTGTTCTAAAAGCACATGGCAAACTGCTGGGAGCTAAGCATTACAACTGGCTTTTTTTAACCGGCGATCGCGATTATATTTACAATCTGGCCAAGCAGTTTAAACTATATGCCGGCACTAACCCTAATGTGCCGGGAGGGTTTGAACATTCAGGCTTGTTTGCTCTTGTAGATCAGGATGGAAACATTCGTTGCAGAAAGGATCAGTTTGGTAATCCGATTATGTATTACGATGGTTTAGAACAAAGCGGTATAGACGCGCTTAAAGAGGATATTAAAAAGCTTTTAGAATAAAAATTATAGTAACCAATGGAACAATATTTAGAATCTGAAAAGAAATATAGTAAGTGGATTATAGCCGTTTCTGTTATCATCCCTGTTGCGGTTGCGGCACTATTTGGCATTAACCTGCCGAAAATGGGTTACAATGTGCAGCCGTTATCATTCTTACCACCCATATATGCCGGTATTAACGGCCTTACGGCTGTGGTGTTGTTTATTGCGGTGGCCGCTATAAAGCGCGGAAACAGGTCGCTTCACGAAAGGCTTGTTAAGGTTGCAATAGCACTGTCACTAAGTTTTTTGGTAATGTATGTTGCGTATCACATGACCAGTATTACTACCGTTTTTGGAGATACCGACCATAATGGTAATTTAGAAGATGCCGAAAAGCTTGCGCTGGGTAGTATACGCTATGTGTATTACTTTATTCTGTTCACTCATATAACACTTTCGGTGGTTATTATACCTTTTGTGCTTTTTACATTTGTAAGGGGTATTTCAGGAAGCTATGAGCGCCACAAGAAGCTGGCACGCATTACTTACCCTATGTGGATGTACGTGGCCATAACCGGCGTAATTGTTTACTTTATGATATCTCCTTATTACCATAACTAATGCTTAAATATACTATACGTACGTATTTTTATACGCTACTTTTAATACTTACCGGTTCATTAGCACATGCCCAGTGTGCCATGTGCCGTGCGGCACTTGAAAACAATGAGCAGGGCGTACAACCCGAAGCTGTTAACGATGGTATTGTGTACCTTATGGTGTTTCCGTACCTGTTAGTAGGGCTGGTTGGTTTTATTGTGTACCGTATGCGTACCAAAGCAAAAAAAGAAGCGCAGTTATAAACTGCGCTTCTTTTTTATAGCTGTTTTTGCAGGCTGTTATTTTAACCCGTCTACTTTTAGGTTTACTTTTCCGGTACCTTTTATAAAGGCAACCATGCCGCTGTTAGTAATTTCTATTTTGTCGAAATCAAAGTTTTCTATGTTTCCGTTTACAAAAACACCTGCCACAGGCGAATAGTTGTTTAAGTACGGCGCAATAGCTTTTTTGCCTTGCTCCAGGTTTTCTTTTATAGAGTATCGGCAGTTTTCTTCAATTTTTTTCAGGATTATACCACTTGCAAGCCAGTTAGCGGTTTTCATAAGCGCGCTCTTGGTATCCAGTATGTAGTCCATTTTATCGAAATAAATTTCTTTTGTAACCGCGTTATAATTTGGAATACCACTCAGGTAAATAGTGCCGTCTATGCTGCCGGTAAGGTTTAGTGGTACAATAAGTTTTTTGTCTTTACTCCACAGGTCTACCTTTTGCACCGTTACTTTTCGCTTACCATCGCCAAACTCCTGCCCCTGGAAGTTTTTACTTATCATTTGGCTTGCCGTTTGAAATGTAGATATAGCAGCTACAGATATAGAAACTTTATCCGGTATATTCTGGTCATTTTTTAAAACTACTTTGTTTTTGTCAAAGCTTTGTTTCGGTTGCTGGCCCACGGTAGTTTCCATGCTGCACTTTAGTCCCATGTTCATTACAATCTGCTTGTTTTTTATACGGGCATCGCTGGCGTATAATTCTTCCGGGGTTAATTTAAACCATGTGTTGTAATCCTTGTTTGTAAGCATGGGTTTAGAAACGCTTTCAAGGGCGCTCAATACTTGCGGCTTAAAGTTTACAGCGTCGCTAATTGCTTTATCAAGTTCATTTTCTATACGGCTTTTAAAAAGCTTAAGCGCAGGGTTAACCAGGTAGGTTACCGGTACTTTTTTTCCGGCAATGGTAACAGACGGGCTTTCCACCCAGTCTATAGAAGCTATCTTGGTTTCGGTTTTCAGCTTCCAGTTGCTCATGGCAACATCGCTGTCAAAAGTAATATTGGCATTAATGTCAAAGTCGCGGGTGTCGTACATGTCTATACCCATTGCCGTGGTTCCGTAGCGCACCTTACCGCTTATTTTTAGAGGTACCACACTTACAAGGTGCCCATTTTTGTCGGTAAATTTAATTGGGGCAGTTTTCCAAACTTTTAGCGCTACGTTGTCTGCGGTAATGTCGTTATCTTCATATACAAGGCCGTTAAATAATTTATTGGTCTGGCCTTCAATATCGGCAAGTGTAACACTTACCGGCAGGCTTATAAACGACGATGTTTTGTTATAAACAACTTCGGTAGAATTGCCCGGTTCGGGTTTCAGGGCCTCTATACGTTTTGCAGTACCGCAACCCGTTAATAAAAGGCTGGTGCCTAAAAGGCTAGTTAATAAGGTTTTCATAGATGTGATAGTACAAATTTGCGGCAAATTTATAATTTAATTTGTAACAAAATACCCATAGTTAAGTCTAATTGCTAAGCAGGGTATACCCGGGTGTACACTGCCTACTAACACTGACATTGCAGGGGTTACCAATTATGAAAAACACAAAAAGAATTATCTTAAGCGTAGGGCTTGCTTTTTGCATGTTGCCCGCCTTGGCGCAGCAAAAAAAATGGAGCCTTAAGGAGTGCGTGGATTATGCACTTAAAAATAACATTTCCATAAAGCTCTCCGGTCTCGATGTGGCTACGGCAGAGGTGGCTAAGAGCGATGCATTTGGAGGCTTCCTGCCTACTATAAACGCGCAGGGGTCGCACTCATGGAATATTGGTCTTAACCAAAATATAACCACCGGTTTACTTGAAAACCAAACCGTGCAGTTTACTTCCCTTGGTGCAAATGTAGGTATAGATATTTATAGCGGCCTGCAACGCCAGCATCGTTTTAGCCGCGCCAGGCTTGCCGCTGTAGCTGCCCAGTATCAGCTTACAAAAATGCAGGAAGATATAGCGCTTAATGTGGCGAATTCTTATCTTCAGATTTTATTTAATAAAGAGAACCTGAAAGTACAGGAGCAACAACTGGCGTACGACAATCAACGGATGGATCGTATTTCGCAGTTGGTAGAGGCGGGTTCAGTTCCTAAAGGCGACCTGCTGGATATTAAGGCTACTGTAGCCACTGATACGCAAAACAAAATTGCAGCCGAAAACACCCTGCTTATTTCTAAACTTACCCTGGCGCAGTTAATGCAGCTGGAAAATTTCCAGGATTTTGACACAGAAGATCGTGATTATCCTACAGATAATACCGGCGTACTGTTTAAAACTGCTTTAGAGATTTACAGCAAAGCGCGCGAGCAGCGTACCGAGATAAAAATTGCAAAGCAAAATGTATCTGTAGCCGAAAAAGACGTAAAGATAGCTAAGGGGGCTTATCAGCCTACCTTGCAGGGTTTCTACAGTTTTAATACCCGGGCCGCTGATTCACACAGGGTTGTTGGGTATCAGCAGAGTAGGGTAGGCCCAACTACCACAGTAGGTTTTGTAGAGGGTACTAACCAGTTGGTGCTGGCGCCAAACTACGTGCCTTTGCTGAGTAAGCATGCGCCTATATGGGATCAGTTTGATGCTAATAAAGGTCATTCATTCGGGGTTTCGTTAAGCGTACCTATACTTAATGGTTTTTCTACGCGCAACAGCGTAGAGCGCGCAAAAATTGCTCTGGAGCGTAGCCGTATTACGTTGCAGCAGCAAGAGCTTACGCTGGAGCAAAACGTTTACAAAGCGTATACTGATGCGCAGGGCGCTTTAAACACCTACGAAGCAGCAAAAGCTACCGTTACAGCGCGCGAACAGGCCAAAGAATACGCTCGCGAGCGTTATGAAGTGGGTTTAATCAACGTATTTGATTATAACCAGGCGCAAACCCAGTTTGTAAACGCACAAAGCGAACTATTACGTACCAAGTACGATTTTATATTTAAAGTAAAAATCCTAGAATTTTATTTCGGAGTACCGATTAGCCAAATTTCAGATAAATAAACAGAACTCATGTCAAAAAAGTCTATTTACATAATTGTAATTGTGGTTGTTGTAGCCATAGTAGCGGTTTTAGCATTAAAGAAAACAGGTAAAATAGGGAATAAGGAAGAGGGTAAAGAAGTTACCTTTACCACTGTAAAGCCTACTACCATTACCGAAACCGTATCGGCTACCGGTAAAATACAACCGGAGGTAGAGGTGAAAATATCGTCTGAGGTATCGGGCGAAATCATAGAGCTTCCTATAAAGGAAGGCCAGGCCATTAAAAAAGGCCAGTTGCTGGTACGTATAAACCCAGACTTATATGAGTCAGGAGTAAGCCGTACTTCGGCATCTATGGCTACTGCAAAGGCGGGTCTTAGCCAGGCCGAAGCACAGCTTAAAGAAGCTAAGGCAAACTACAATAGAAACAAAACATTGTTTGATAAAGGAGTAATTTCTAAATCAGAATGGGATAAAATTGTTTCGGCTTACGAAGTGGCCCAGGCGGCTAAACAATCATCTTACTACCAGGTTCAGAGTGCCGGTGCCAGCGTTACCGAGGCTAAGGACAACCTTAACCGTACCACCATTTACTCTCCGGTAGACGGAACAATTTCTAAACTTGATACCGAGCTTGGCGAAAGGGTTGTAGGTACACAGCAAATGACGGGTACAGAAATTCTTCGTGTGGCTAACCTTAACAACATGGAGGTAGAGGTAGATGTTAATGAAAACGACATTGTAAAGGTGCAGATAGGTAACGAGGCAGAAATAGAGGTAGATGCCTACCAAAAGCGTAAATTTAAAGGTACGGTAACCAGTATTTCTAATTCGGCTGCCGCAACAACGGCAGATCAGGTTACTAACTTTAAGGTTAAAGTGCGTATTCTTAAAGAATCGTATGAAGATATGCTACAGGGTAAGCCGGCTAATTTTTCGCCCTTCCGCCCGGGTATGACGGCCACGGTTGATATTATCACAACAAGGAAAAATGATATCATAGCTGTGCCTATTAGTGCTGTAGTGGTTAAAACAGATACTACAGCTACCAAGAAAGATGTGATAAAAGAGCTGGAGGATAAAGAGAAAGAAAAAGAAGGCGGTAAAAAGAAAGAAAGATTTGAGTGTGTATTTGTAAAGAACGGCGATAAAGCCGAACTTCGCGTAATAAAAACGGGCATACAAGACGATACTAATATAGAGGTGTTGTCTGGTCTTAAATCCGGCGATGTAGTGATTACAGGGCCTTATAATACCGTTACAAACGATCTTACCAGCGGAGATAAAGTCAAAAAAGCGACAGCACCCGCAGATAAGCCGAAAGATAAATAACTAATACCAAGTATGGTTGCCATTTTAAACATAGAAACCGCCACCAAAAACTGTTCCGTATCGGTAGCGATAAACGGAGAAACAAAAGTGCTTAAAGAATATGCGGGCGAAGGGTATGCCCACGCAGAAAAGTTGCACGTTTTTATACAGGAAGCTGTAAGGGAGACAGGTATTGCTTTGTCTGATCTTTCTGCGGTGGCAGTAAGTATGGGGCCGGGATCTTACACGGGGTTGCGTATTGGGGTTTCGGCAGCTAAAGGGCTATGCTATGCGCTGGGTATTCCGCTTATAGCCATAGATACGCTGGAGCTTATAGCGCGGGCAGTAACCGTGGATAGCGGTGTAATAATACCCTTGATAGATGCCCGCAGAATGGAAGCCTATACGGCGGTTTTTGATAACCAGTACAACCGTTTACGCATTACAAAGGCAGAGGTAATAACAGAAGATTCATTTAATGATATAGAAGGCACTATTCATATAGCGGGCGATGGTGCGGCCAAATGTGTAGGTGTTTTGCCGGAAGGTAAAATAGTACATCACAGTGAGGTGTTGTATCCATCGGCAGCATATATGAGTGCTTTGTCTTATGATAAATACAAAATAAGCGACACCGTAGATGTCGCTTATTTTGAACCTTTTTACCTAAAGGATTTTATAGCCGGTAAGCCTACAGCTGGGTAGATAAAAATGTACCCAGTTTTTTAAGATCTTCCGGTTTTTCCAGGTCAATATCGTTCTTGCTGATGAATTCTTTTACCTCTTTGCTTTTTTGAGGTACAAGTTTGGCAAGTGAACCTTTACTTGAAAAGTAAACGATATCTCCGCCGTTTATCTGTATGTAAAACTCATCTGAAGCCCTTTTGTATTCCGAAGGCTTGTTAAGCGAATATCCGTTTTCTGATTTACTGCCTTCCTGCAGATAAACCCTTTCGCGTTTAAATATTTTTACTTTTGGCTCAGCACTTATTACGTTTAAATACCCCGTAATCTCATCGCGGTTTTTGTGGTAAGTTACATACTGGTACTCTTCGCCCGTAGAAACAAACGTTACACTAACCCCTTCTTTTTTTGGTAATGACCTTGTAGTTCCTTCCTGTGGGTAGTCGATTTCAAAATAATCTGAATACGCGTTATAACGCAGTAGCAGCGTACTTGGATCTGTACTTATTTTACCCGGCAAAAAGCTCTCGCTTGTATACATGCTACCGGCTACTGATGCGGGTTTGCTGTTAATGTTTAGCACCTGCCTGCCACCTGCGGTAAAAGGTGATGTATTTACAGACTGGGCAAATGCTGCTGCAGAAGCGCAAAGCACTGCGGCGGTAAAAGTTAGTTTTAAATTTTTCATTATTTATGGTAAACTGATGTGATAGTTAATAGTTTATTGGCAAAAGTATTCTAATTATAGTGCGATAAGAAAAAATTAACACAATAATTGCCTCTAAAACGTTTTTTTATAAAATTTATTTTGTCTCAGGATTTTTATTAGTGTAAGTAATGCTCACATCCTGATGGTTTGTAGGTAGTTCTATACCATTTTGCTCAAAGGCATCCTTTATATTCTCATGAAAGTCAGATACCATAGCACCATATTTGGCGCGCTCTGCCCATATATATATCGCTACTTGAATGGCACTATCGGTAAGCGCTTTTATCTCTACCGCGGGCTTGGGCTGCTGTAATATCTTCTCATCTGCCTTAATAGCTTTAAAGATTACATTTTTTACATGCGAAAGATCATTACTGTAGGCTATATTCAGCAATATTTCGGCACGGCGTAGCGGCTCCTGCGAAAAGTTTTTAATAGTATTGTTGCTCAGTGTGCCGTTTGGCAGGTAGACCACCTGGTTGTTTGATGTTATAAGCAGGGTACTAAAAAATTGTATTCTGATTACAGTGCAACAATGTCCTTGTGCCTCTATGTAATCGCCTACCCGAAAAGGTTTAAATAATATTATTAGCAACCCACCCGCAAAGTTAGAAAGTGAGCCTTGTAGCGACAAACCTATGGCTACCGCACCGGCACCTATAATGGCTGCAAACGATGTGGTACCTACACCCAGCTTATCTATTATGGTTACAAAAAGGAGTATCCGTAATGCCCATGTGCTTACATCCAGTATAAATTTCAGCAGGGTAGGGTCGTGGTCTGGCCTTGCGGTAATAATACGGGTTATAAATTTCCTGATAAACTTTATGGCTATAAGCCCGGCTATTAGAATTCCTATGGCCAGTAATATGCTGGGTATAAAACCCACAATTTTATCGCCAAGGATTTCTACATAGTGGTCTATCTTTTCTTTGCTAAATACCGGTGTATGATTAGTAGTTACGGTTTGCGGCATAATTATTTTATTGTAATGGCATTAATAGTTTCATCTGCTTTTGTAAACGGCAGCCCGCAGGTTTTGTTTTGGCAAACATAAAATAGATTCTGCGTATTAACAAAACGATTTTTTAATAAAGGCAGTCCCGACGGTTTCTCTGTTGCGGCAATCAAAACGTGTGGTGCATACACCCGGTTTATTTCTTGCACGTTTTCATGGGCGTCTGGGCCGCAAATGGCAAGTTCTTTGTTATCTGCCGAAAGGCTTAGCCACAGGTTCAGCCAGTTGCTAAACGCAGACGGATAATCTATGCCGGGAAGTACATTATAAAGCATTTGCAATGCGACTTTCTCGTAATAGGCATTATCATAATACAAGCTCAGTATATACAGCACATTTGCCATAACCGAGTTTGCTGCAGGTATTACATTATCCTCCGTTTCGTAATGCGCGGCAATCAGCGTCTCCTGGCCACGAGGATTAAACAGGAACAGCTGCCTGTTTTCGTCAAAGAAATGTTCTAAGGCATAGTTTACCAGTTGGCATGCCTGGTTAAGCCATTGCTCATCAAACGTACATTGGTATAAACTTATAAGCGCATTTGCCGTATGGGCGTAGTCTTCCAGGAAGGCATGTATGCGGGCTTCACCATTTTTATAGGTGCGCCAAAGATGCCCATTTTCATGCCAAAGCCTGCTGGTTATCAACGTTGCATTTTTTATGGCAGTGTTAAGATACACTTTGTCCCCTGTGGCTTTATACGCATCTGCATAGCCTTTCAGCATCAATGCGTTCCAAGATGCAAGCACCTTGTCGTCAAGCCCGGGTTTGTGGCGCTTTTCTCGCTCCTTGTATAAAAGCTGTTCCCATTGTTCTTTCTTTTGGCGCAATACGTCTTCGCTTATGTCTAAAGTAACGGAAAGTGCTTCTAACGGTTCGGTTTGTATTAATACATATTGGTTCTTCTCCCAAAAGCCAAACTCATTAATATTAAATACCTTTTCAAACAACGGGAAATCATCCCCCAATATGGATTTTAACTCCTCTTTTTCCCAGGTATAAAACGCACCTTCCTCTTTGTGCCCGGCGTTGTTGAGGCTATCGGCGTCCCAGGCGCTATAGAAAGCGCCCTCGGAGGTAGTAAGTTCTGTTTTTATAAAGAAATGTGTTTTATCAATCACTTCCTTATATAGCGGATTTTTGGTGCGTTTATAGGCTTCGGCATATAAGCTCATCAGCTGGCCGTTATCGTACAGCATTTTTTCAAAATGCGGTACGTGCCAGTGCATATCTACGGAGTAGCGCGAAAAGCCTCCGCCTACAGTATCAAACAAACCTCCCCAAGCCATGCGGGTAAGGGTAAGGTCTAAAAAATCTAACAGGTCTTTGCTTTGGGTTTGATACCCGTAGCGTTGCAGGAACAGATAGTTGTTTGGCATCATAAACTTGGGAGCACGGGCGTAGCCACCATAGTCCCAATCGAAACTCCGCGACCATTTTTCTACCAGCGGTTTTATGTGCAACGGATCTTTTATGCCCTCCTCTTCGTTAGGAGGAAGCAGCGATAACTGTTTAATGCCCTCCAGCAATCGCGTAGCATAGTCTTCCATCTTTTCGGGTTCATCCTGGTAAATTTGCTGGAGTTGGTCCATTGTTAACATCCACTGCTGTTTCCTAAAATAAGTACCGCCCCATACCGGCCTGCCATCGGGCAGCAATACTACATTCATGGGCCAGCCGCCCTGCCCGGTCATAATCTGTACAGCCTTCATATAAGTAGCATCTACATCGGGGCGTTCCTCGCGGTCTACCTTAACAGAAACGTAATGCGCGTTCATTAATGCCGCTACCTCATGGTCTTCAAAACTTTCGTGCTCCATAACGTGGCACCAGTGGCATGCCGAGTATCCTACACTCAGTACTATGAGTTTGTTTTCTGTTACGGCCTGTTGCAGCGTTTCGGGCTTCCATGCCTTCCAGTATATGGGGTTTTCTGCGTGCTGTAGCAGGTAGGGGCTGGTTTCATATTTTAGTTCGTTCATGGCAAAATATGTTTATCGGTTGGTTTTCTTAATACGTTTTATAATATGTGCATAGCGTTTCCGTGCCGCAGCAGAAGGGTATTTTCTCATTGGTGTAAGGTTGTTAAATATCAATGCTACCACAAGCAGGATAAGGCAGCCCGAAAGCACCGGTGAAAGTATATACATATATCCAAGACTTCTTATTTGGGGTGATGCCGTAGCGGCAATTAACGCTGTGGCACCACCCGGTGGATGCAGCGTTTTAGTTACCTGCATGGCTATTATAGAAAGTGAAACGGCTAATGGTGCAGCAACCCATAGGAGGTCAGGCAGTAGTTTTTGGACAGAAACACCTATTACGGCAGAAACCAGGTGACCTCCAATAAGATTACGGGGTTGTGCCAACGGGCTTTCTATAACGCCATACACCAGTACGCAGGAAGCCCCAAAGGAACCGATTAAAAATACGAGATCGTTTTGGTTAAGGTTACCGTATTGCAGGTAGGCTATGATACCAAGCCCTACGAAGGAGCCAACAAATGCCCAAAAATGTTCGCGGGCATCTACAAGGGTTTCCCGGTAGAGGATATAGCGTGTAGTGCGGTACGTGCGTTTTATGAGTTTACGAGGCATGGTGTATGCTTATGTTACTTAATGTGGTACGAAATTTCATTCCTGCAAAGGTAACATACAAAATAACCTTACCCTATTAACGGGGGCGTAAACTAATTTCTAAGACCAACAATTAACATCTTATTAATAAATATAAAAGTTTAGGGTATTTCGTGTTAAAACAAACCTAAACTGATATTTGTACACTGCAATTTTGGTTAATTTTGTAGTGCATCAATCACATTATCACCACATGGAAAAACGTAAACGACCCACTTTTCAAAGGCCGGGTGCAGATGATTTTTTCAAAAGACTGCATCGCGAGGTTGAAGAAACTGTTCTAAAAAACGAAAGCCTGTATCGTAAAAATGTTGCCAAATCTTTAGGGCTTCTCGTGGCTTATTTTACTTTTTATTTTTGCATCCTGCTTTTTGGTAACAACACACCGCTGCTATTCCTGTTTTATATTTTGTGTGGTTTTACCATGATAGTACTTTTTATAAATGCCTTTCATGATGCCGCGCACGGAGCACTTTTTAAATCGCCAAAAAACAACGACCGTTTTACATGGGTGCTCGAAGTTTTTGGTAGTAACCGCTGGCTTTGGATTACCCGCCATATACGCCTGCACCATCCGTACAGTAATATACCGGACTGGGATATAGACATTAAGCAAAGCGACCTGGTGCGGATATTCCCTACGAGCCCATTGCTGAATTTTCATAAGTATCAGCACATATATATGTGGTTCCTGTATCCGTTGTATAGCTTAAACTGGTTGTTTGTAAGAGATTTTAAAGATTTCTTTGGCACCAGGGATAATTATGTAAAACGTGTTGCTGATATACCGCGAGTGGAATATTATCGCTTATTTATCACTAAGGTGGTTAATATATTGTATATGGTGGTTTTACCCGCCCAGGTACTGCATCAGCCGTGGTACATGATATTTTTTGCATGGATTGCCATGCACCTTTGCGGTAGTATGCTGGGAGTAGTAGCTTTAGTTAGCACACATGTAGATGAGGAAGCTGTATTTCCGGAAGCACCGCAAGATGGTAAAATGCCTACCACTTGGGCGGTACATCAGCTTACGGTAACAAAAGACTTTAGTACGGATAGCGTTGTTGCTAATTTTTTATACGGAGGGTTTACCCATCATGTAGCGCACCATTTATTTCCTGGGGTGGGGCACACATACTATCCATACATTACACCGATTATAAAACGATATGCCCAGGAAAATGGACTTCCTTACACATCTTACCCGTTTTATGCAGCTATACGTTCGCATTTTGTGCTGTTAAAAAACAGCGGTACACGGGAGAGTATTTTCCTGTCTGGTGAAATATAATTCTATTATTTTTTCGGAATATTACATAATCAAAAATCCTCCGGGGCTTGGGCCTGTCGGAGGATTTTTTTCTGGTTGAATAAATAGTGCGTATTAATTTGGGTTAATATTCTAATAGAATTGCAGTAACAGGTAGTTAATAAGGTCTGTAGTAGTAACAATACCTACCAGTTCATCATTTTCTGTTACCGGAAGTGCGTGGAAGTTTTCCCTCGCTAATATCTCAGCTACTTCCCTTATAGTTGTTTTTACATCCACCGTCATAGGTGTGCGGGTCATTACCTGCGGAATGGTAAACATATTGTATACCACCGCTTCTACGCCGCTTTCGTCGTTGTCTTCCATGGCTACATCGGCGTAGCTTATGCGGAGCAGGTCGGTAAGGCTAAGCATGCCGATTATTTTTTTGCCGTCTACTACTGGAATGTGGCGTATGTTGTGCTTTTTAAACAGTTTCTCTGCCTCTTCAAGTGAATCTTTCTTATTTAGTACTACAGGTTTTGGAGTCATTATCTGCATTACCGATACTCTGTGTTTCATAATGTTTGTTTTAATTTCTATAGTAAAGTTCTGCAGAAATCACAGCAAAAAACATGATAGAAAACATAGCTTAAACTGTTTTTTATTTGTATATTATAGGTGGTGTTTAGCGGGTTAATATAAAAAACGAAGAGCCCGCTGTATGGCGGGCTCTTTGTTTATAGAGGCTAAGTTTTAGCTTTCAGATACAATTTTGCTGGCACTGCGGTACAGAAACGCGCCGTGTATATTACGTCGGGCAAAACGCGCCGGCGAATCTGCATTAATCATTTTTATGAAAGTAGCCTTTGGTACCCCAAAGTATTCGTAGTTAGTACCATCGGCAAAGTTAATGTATAGCACACTGTTGTCGTAGTAAAATTCATGTATGGCCTGCGTGGTTGTAGTGGCTATGTATTCGGCTTTCGTTTTTTCAAGTGTTTCAGGGGCGACGCTTACTAAAAAGTGGTATGCTTCTATAATAGCGGTACTCCTTTCTTCGGCAGCCTGCCTTTCCGCATCGTCAGTAATGGTATCCGGGTGATGGTCCTTCAGGCTGTTGAGGTATATGGTTTTCAGCTCTGTAAGGGTAGCTGTTTTAGTAACGTTAAGCAGCTTGCGGTACTCAACAATCTTTTTCATGTTCATAGTGCGTGTATTTTATTCGGGATACTTTAAAACGGCTGCAAAGGTAGTGGTAATTGTTTAAAAATAAAGCAGTTTTGTTTAAACTTAAATTTAAGTATGCTTTACTGTTTAAATGCCTGCCGTTGTGGTTGCGTAATACGTAAATTAATTTACAGCCATATCTATCGCCTTTATGGGAATAAAAAAGCCTTCTACATTTTGTAAAAGGCTTTTTTGTGGTACCTCCAGGAATCGAACCAGGGACACATGGATTTTCAGTCCATTGCTCTACCAACTGAGCTAAGGTACCGTCCTTATTGCGGCTGCAAATATAGAATGATTTTTAAATTATGCAAAGCAAAAAATAAAAAAAATCAATTGCTATCTTTGCGGTTACAAAAAACACAAAATGATTTTAGCCGTAGATATTGGCAATACAAAAATTAAACTCGCTGTATTTGAGAATGATGTAACAATCTTTTCGGCTTCGGTAGAGAAAGAAACCGCGCTTACACAGGTGGCAGAAATTTTTTCTGAGTACCCGAAAATTTCTAAAAGTATACTGTCTGTAGTAGGGAAAGAGGAAGAACAGTTGTTTTTATGGCTAAAAGAGCACACTGTTGTAATACATATAAACAGGGAAACCCCAATGCCGTTTACTAATAACTATGCCACGCCGCATACACTGGGTGTAGACAGAATGGTGCTGGCGGCAGGAGCGGTGTTGCAGTTTCCCCGCCAAAACAGGCTTGTTATAGACGCCGGAACCTGTGTAACATATGATTTTATTTCGGCAGATAATGTATACCATGGTGGTGCCATATCGCCGGGTTTGCAACTAAGATATAATGCCATGCACACTTTTACGACAAAACTTCCGTTGTTATATCCGGAAATGCCCCAAAGTTTTACCGGTAACAGTACTAACGCCAGCTTACATGCGGGCGCAGTTTGTGGTCTTTTGTTTGAAATAGAGGGGTTTATATCGGTTTATGAAGCACGTTATGGGGCGTTAACAGTAATATTAACGGGAGGTGACGCCGAATTTTTGGCTAAAAGTTTAAAAAACACCATATTTGCCAATTCAAATTTCCTCCTGGAAAGCCTGAACAATTTATACAAATATACAAACCAAAAATGATAAAGAAATTATTAGCTGTACTATGCTTTGTGGGTGCCTCATCTGCGTTTGCCCAGCAAAATAACTCTTCGCCTTATTCTTTTTACGGATTAGGCGATACTAAGTTTAAAGGTACAGCCGAAAACAGAAGTATGGGTAGCATAGGTGTGCTTACAGATAGTATTCACCTTAACCTGCAAAATCCCGCTACCTACGGAAGGCTTAAATTTGCCAACCTGGCTGTGGGTGCTACTTCTACAAAAACAAAGCTTCAAACAGAAACAGAAAATTCTACAGCAGGCCGTACCTCGGTAGATTACATAGCACTTGCGCTTCCTTTTAAAAAATTTGGTCTGGCATTTGGGTTAATGCCTTACACCAGTGTGGGGTATAGGATTCAAAACACTACAGAGCCTTATGCTGATGATTACAGGCGTAATCGCTATTTTGAAGGTACAGGAGGTCTTAACAAAGTGTTTAGTGGGTTTTCGTATAATTTATCCAGCAGTTTTTCACTGGGTGCTGAGTTTAATTATTACTTTGGTAAAATTACAACAAAATCCAAAGTAAGTATTAACATGGCTGAATATGCCCTGCAATACGATACGCGTGAAACTAACCTGAGTGATTATAACGGGGTTACGTTTAACTTTGGGGCTTATTACCAAAAGCTTGTAAATAAAAAGTATACATGGACAGCAAGTGCGGTGTTTTCGCCTGAAACAAGCTTAAATAGCGTTACAAACCGCGAAATTTCTACTGTTATATTGACTTCTTCGGGTGTAGAACAGGCGGCTGATACTTACAGCAAGCGTTTAGATGCTGTAAATGTAAAAATGCCGTCTAAAATGTCTGCCGGTGCAGGTTTTGGGGAAATGCGCAAGTGGGTTGCAGGCTTAGAATATACCTACACAGGTAGTAGTGTGCTCCAAAACAGGTTTGACGGCATTACCGATGTAAAGTTTGAAAACAGTTATCGTGTAGCATTAGGCGGTTATTACATACCTAAATTCTATTCTTTTACAAGCTACCTTAGCCGTGTTACTTACAGGGGTGGTTTACGATACGAAACTACCGGTATGGTTATAAACAACCAGTCTATTAAAGATATGGGTGTAAGCCTTGGTGTAGGTCTTCCGCTGGCGGGTATTGGCGGAAACAGTCTTAACTTAGGGGTAGAGTACGGTAGGCGCGGTACTAAAAACGCGGGGGTTATGCAGGAGAATTACTTTAGCCTGTTTGTAGGTTTTTCTCTTAATGACAGGTGGTTTGTTAAGAGGAAGTTTGAATAGTAAACACAATAAAGAATATGAAATTACATAGGATAGTTTTCTTTGCCGCTGTTTTGGCTTCGTTACATACAGCTACTGCTCAGGTGTCTATGTGTGCAGACAACATTAGTGCATTTAAGAGCGCTGTACTTGCCGGTAAATATGAGGAAGCGGCCGGGCAAATTGCTGCACTGAAAAAAGACTGTCCTCGTGTAAACGAAGATTTATATACCTACGGTAACCGTGTGTATCTGTATAATGTTGAGGCTGCGCGAACTGATGCCGATAAAAAGAAAGCGGTAGAAGAAGCGTTGGCGTTTACAGATTTATATGTAAAAAACTATCCTTCCGGTAGCGGTGAAATAGCTAAGGCTATGTTGTTAAGCTCGCAAGGTGCGGCAGATAAGGATCTTTTTCCGTTGCTGGATCATGCATACAGTGTAAACAAGGTTAATTTTACTGATTACCGTGCTATTGAGTTATATTTCAGGTTGTATTACGCTAAATTTTCAGCTAAAGAAAAAGGTTTTACTACCGAGGCTTTGCTTCAAAAATACACGGATTTACTGGGACATATTGCCGAAGTAAGGAATAACGTGGCAGATAAGCGTGCAAAACTACTGTCGAAACAAAAAGAACAGGAAATTGACCAAGAAGAAAGCATGTTTCTTGCTGATACAAAGTACGATGAGTCAAGCCTTGATGCCGTTGCAGATAACATGGCAAAACAGGTTTCTCCGTCTGTAGACTGTAAATCCCTGGAAGCTTTTTATGGCAGCGAGTACGAGAAAAACTCTAAGTCGGCAGCGTGGATAAACGGTATGGTAATAGCGTTAAAAAATGCCCGTTGCACCAAAACTGATTTGTATTTTAATGCCGTAAGCAGTTTGTATGGCTTAAGGCCTACGTACGATGTTGCGTATGAAATGGCACAGTTGTATCAAAAGAAAAACAACATAGCTAAGACGGTTGAGTGCTACGAAGCCGCGGCAAAAATGAATGCTAATGTAGTGCGCAAAGCAGATGTTTTTATGGCTATTGCCGAATTATACAGAAACTCTGATAAGGCAAAGGCTAAACAATATGCGCTTAAAGCCGCTGAAGCGAATACAAAATCAGGTATGCCGTATCTGTTTATTGCAGAACAATATATGTCTTTAACGGCTAAAGATTGTGATTTGTCTGAATTTGACCGAAAAGCATTAGTGTTTGCCGCTATTGCCACACTCAAAAAAGCTGAGATAGCAGAGCCACGTTTTAAAAATACCGTTGCCTCTATGGAGCAGGGCTACCTAAAAAGGATTCCGACAAAAAAAGAGGCTAAGGCAGCCAGGAAAGGAAAGGGAGATGTGATTACTTATGGCTGCTGGATTAACGAAACTGTAACGCTACCTAAATTAAAATAATGCTTAAAGGTACCTTTTATATTGCATCAATACTGGTGTTGTTTGTTGTGCTTACTTCGTGCGAAAGTAATTTTAGGGAGGTGCAGCGCATAAACAGTATCGGTTTTAATCCGGTAGGTGAAACTGAAGACATTAACCTGGTATACACCGATTCGGGCAAGGTGGCCTCTACGCTGGTAAGCCCGCTAATGAAAGACTACACACAGCTGCAATATGGTTTTAATGAATTTCCTAAAGGTGTTCATTTAACCCTATATGATAAAAATGGAGCCAAAACCCACATTACCGGTAAGTATGCTATAGTGTATGAAGAGACTGATGTAATAGATCTTAGTGGTAATGTACGTATTTATACTGAAGATGGTAAGGAACTTACCACAGAGCAGTTATACTACGACCAAAAGAATGAGTGGTTTTATACCGAGAATTATTTTAAATTTACAGACAACAAAGGTAGCTTCCTTGAAGGGCCCGGCGTAGATTTTAGTAAAGACTTTAAAATAATGAACACGCAGCGTAGCCGTGGTGCCATAAGCAACTTTAAACCTTAAACTATGTACTTTAAATATATACCCTATATTTTTTTAATAATGTCTGCGGCGTTTTTATTCGATGCTGTGTCAAAGTATAATGAAGGCAGGGATCCGTTCCCGAGTATTTTGTTTGTGTTAGCAGGCATTATTATGTTTTTTGTGCGCAGGCGTTCGTACAGCAGGTTTAACGAGCCTAAAAAATAGTGCTTATGGAGGCTGTAGTTATTATAGTTTGCCTCCTGTTCTCGGCGTTGTTTTCCGGTATGGAAACCGCTTATATTTCTGCAAATAAAGTATACCTTGAGGTAGAAAGCCGTCAACAGTCTTTTTCCTCAAAAATCCTAACCCGGTTAACGGGAAATCCTTCTCATTTTATTGCAGCAATGCTTTTAGGTAATGCGCTGGCGCAGGTATTGTATTGTTATACCATGCTATTGGTGTTGCCGCAGTTGTGGCCTTTGCAAAATATCATTGTGCGCATATTTGTATATGCGGCCGTAAGCGGATTGTTGCTTTTTGCCTTTGCAGATTTTCTTCCCAAAGTGTTTTTTCAGGTGTACGCTAACAGGCTCATTAAAATATTTGCCCTGCCGGCGTATGTTTTTGTTGTGCTGTTTGGTAGTGTTAGCCGCCTTATGGTTTGGTTTACCGATTTTATGCTGGTAAATGTCTTTAACCTTCGGCAAAAAGACCGTAAAGATCAGTTTACAAAGGGCGAATTTGGAGCTTATATAAAGGAGCAGCTTACTTCCGTAGGGCAGGAAGACGAAGTAGAGGCAGAGGTAGAGTTATTTAAAAATGCCATGGTGTTTGGTACCCGTACCGCTGCCGATGTAATGACGCCCCTGGAAATGGTGTCGGGTGTCGCTATAGGCAGCCCGGTTCATGAGCTTCGGGCGTTATTTGTAAAAACAGGCTACAGCAAAATTATGGTTTACAATGGTGCTGCCGAAAATATAGTAGGGTATGTGCATGCGTTTTCCTTGTTTAAAAATCCTGAAACGGTGGGGGAGGCTATAGTGTTTCCTATTCGTGTGGCCCATAGTATGTATATTAAAGATGTGCTCAGGGTGCTTACCCGTAACCGACGAAGTGTTGCTGTAATACAGGCCGATGGCGGGCAAACACTGGGTATTGTAACGGTGGAGGACATTGTAGAGGAACTTTTTGGTGATATAGAAGATGAGCACGATGTTTAACTTCTGATTTAGTGTTACGTTTTTTAACCTTACTTGCTGTGTAAATCACAATGCCTGTGTAATTTTAAGAAATCCTCTTAAAAAAAGTTTCCACTATTTTTATTATTAAGCAGATAATTGTATTTTCGCCCACTGAATTAAACAATAACAGATTTACAAATGGCAGTTTTATCAAAAATCAGAGAACGTTCGATACTGCTTATCGGTATCATAGGTTTCTGTCTTCTTGCATTCATCATTGGCGACGTGGTTAAAAGCGGCGGCTTCGGTGTAGATAAATATGTAGGTAGCGTTACCGGGACCGATATTGCGTACCTGGAGTTCAACAAAAAGGTTGCAAATATGCAACAGCGTCAGCAGGGTGCTACCGCAGGTCAGGCAGCTGGCTATGTTTGGAACATGGAAGTTGACAAAATACTTTTTGAAGAGCTGTGTGAAAAAGCAGGTATTCGTGTAGGTAAAGACCACGTACTTGATATTTACGGGCAAATGCTGGGTAATAACCCTCAGTGTGTAAACGCTGCCGGTAAATTTTACAAAGATAAATTTAGTGAGTGACTTGTTAATCTTAAAAAGAATCACCCGGAGCAATGGCAGGCTATTGAAAATGAAAGGCCTGATATTGAGGCTTCGGCAAGGAAACAGCTGTATGCTACTGCACTAAAGGCGGCATTCTTTACAACTGACTTTGAAGCAAAACAAAGGTATGCGGCTGAGTCTGATAAAGTAAACTTTGACTACGTTAGCGTTTCTTACAGCACTATAAACGATGAAGATCCTAAGGTAAAAGTTACTGATCAGGAACTTATCGATTACATGAAAAAGAATCCTAAGAAATATAAGGCTGAAGCATCTCGTGATCTTGAGGTTGTTTTTGTAGAAAACAAACCTTCTGCGCAGGATGAGGCTGAAGTGAAAAAGTCTATAGAGGCACTACTTGTACCGTCTGTAAAACTTGTTGAAGGTAAAACTGATACTATACCTGGCTTTGCAAATGTACCTGTAGCTGAGGTGCCTTCATTTATCGCAGAAAATTCTGAGGTGCCTTATGATAGTACTTTTGTTCCTAAAGGGCAGCTTCCTGTAGAGTTTGCCCAGCAGATTTCTGCTCTTGCTCCGGGTCAGGTTTTTGGTCCTTACAACAACAACGGTTACTACACTGTTACAAGGATGATTGCTAAAAAACCGGGTGCAAGCGTAAAAGCAAGCCACATACTTATTGGTTACAAAGGAGCACAAATGGCAGATGGTAAAATCACACTTACTAAAGAGCAGGCTAAAGCTAAGGCTGAAGAACTACTTGCTAAAGTAAATGCTAATCCTGCTTCATTTGGTCAGCTTGTTATGGAGAATTCTAACGATCCGGGTTCTATGAACAACCAAGGTGTTTATGATAATATAGCGCCAAACCAAATGGTGAAGCCGTTTAACGACTTTATCTTTAACAATCCTATAGGTAAAACGGGTGTTGTAGAAACAGATTTCGGTTTCCACGTAATTAAAGTGCTAGATAAGTACGATGGTGTACGTGTGGCTAACCTTGCTAAGAAAATACAGCCAAGTGAAACTACTATAGATGCTAACTTCCAAAAAGCTACTAAGCTGGAAATGGATGCCCGCGATACTAAAAAGCCACTTGCCGACCTTGCTAAAGCGGCAGGTCTTACAGTAACTCCTGCTAACAAGATTGGCGAGAATGACGACAACATACCTGGTGTAGGTGCAGAGCGCGAAATCGTTCGTTGGGCTTATAACGATGATACTAAAGTAGGCGATGTTAAGAAGTTTGATCTTTCTTCTGCTAAAGGTAGTGTAGTAGTAGCACTTAAAACTATTAATGCAAAAGGTGTACTTCCTCTTGAAGAAGCTAAGCTAAGCGTACTTCCTGTCATCCGTAATGAAAAGAAAGCTAAAATAATCAGGGAAAAAATGCAGGGTGCTACTCTTGAGGCTGTTGCTCAAAAGGCAGGTGCTACTGTAGCAAATGCTACCGGTGTCACTCTTGCTAACCCTATGATTATGGGTGTTGGCCCTGAAATGAAAGTTGTAGGTAAAGCCTTTGGCCTTGGAGCAGGTAAAACCTCTAAACTTATTGATGGACAGTCGGGTGTGTTTATGGTAAGAACTAAGAACGTTGAAGTTGCTCCTGCACAGCCATCTCAGGCCGCTATGGTAGCAAGGTTAAACGGTCAGGGTCGTTCAGGTATTGAAAACCGCCTTTCTATAGCGCTTAAAGACAAAGCAGATATCGAAGATAACAGAAGCAAGTTCTACTAAGAATTAGCTTATGACTAGTCCTAAAATAACGATACAGGATTAATACTAGTAAAAATACATTTTT
>JAAXJD010000109.1 GCA_012270005.1 Flavobacterium sp.
GATAGGGGGGCTGTCGCCCGGGCGCTGGGACACGATCCTAAAATTATACTTGCCGATGAGCCTACCGGTAACCTGGACAGCCGTAACGGTAATGAGGTTATGGAACTGCTTACAGACCTGCATGCAAACGGCGCTACACTACTTATGGTAACCCACTCTGAGCACGATGCGTCGTTTTCGCAGCGCACTATAATTATGAAAGACGGCATGGTGCTGAGTGAAAGGCAAAATACACGTAAGGTAGATATACTTGTAAACAGTTAAGCAGTTTCTACTGTATTTATCATCAATCAAATATAAAATCAACAGATAGATTTCATCATGCTAAAGAACTGGATAAAAATATTTACCTACCAGGTACGCCATAATTTGTTTTTTACGGTGCTTAATACCCTGGGTTTAAGCTTGGGCATATCAGGGCTGATTTTTGCCATGCTGTACTGGAACGACGAGCAGTCGTACAACCGCTGGAACCCGGAAAAAGACAAAGTGTATCAGGTGCTAAACGACATGGGGCCAGATATGATTTGGTCTACTAACGTGTATCCGTTGGCACGTTTTCTGGATAAGATGCCTGAAATAGACGAGTACGTGTATCTAAACACATGGTACTATGACGAAATAGTATCTTATGGCGTCAAGAAGGAGAAAATTAAGATACTGGACAGCCAGAAGAATTTCTTCTCTTTTTTCCCTTTCGAATTTGTTTCAGGGAATATAGCAAATGCCTTGCCCGACAGTGGCAGTATAGCCATAAGTGAAGACGTAGCCCAGCGCCTTTTCGGTACTGTAGATGCTGTAGGTAAAGAGGTACGCTACAGCGGAAGGAAGCTGGTGGTGCGTGGTGTGTACAAAATACCGGGTAACTCGTCGTTTAAACCGCAGGCGGTTACTAACCTCATCTATGAAACCCGTCTTAAAGAAAATCAGGATTCGTGGGGTAACTTTAATTTCGGTTTATTACTGAAGCTAAAGAATCCGGATGACGCTGAAAACGTAAAAAAGAAAATAGAACAGGTTTTTTTAGACAACCGCACAAAAAAATATGCCAAAGAGCAGGGCTTATCGCTTGAAGATTATATTAAAAAGAATGGTACACAAAAGGTTATTTTAGAGCCTTTAGCCACTACACGTTTACATTCTATAACTGCAGACAGCTATCCTGAAGGGCGGGGCAATTATCGTTTCCTGCTTATAATGATGGGATTATCTGTACTTATACTGGTGCTTTCTATTGTTAACTATGTAAACCTTGCCACAGCAAACGCCATTAAACGTGCTAAGGAAGTGGGCGTGCGCAAAGTACTGGGTGCTGCTAAGGGCAACATTGTGGCGCAATTTATATTTGAAGCAGCCGTAATTACATTTAGCGCATTGCTGCTTTCGCTTGTTATTGTAGAACTGGCATTGCCATACTATAACTCGTTTCTTAATAAAAATCTTAGTATGGCAAACATGGCTTTTTACTGGCAGTTACTACTAATATTTTTAATTGTAATTGCTGTAGCAGGCGTATTCCCGGCGGTATATCTGTCTAATTTTGAAACCCTAAAAGTGCTTAGGGGTAACTTTAGCCGCAGCAAAAGTGGTGTTTGGGTAAGAAATGCCATGCTTGTATTACAATTTGCCATTGCAGCATTTTTTGTAATAGGGTCCTATATAATTTACCAGCAGGTGTACTACATGACTACCAAAGACCTTGGCCTAAATGGCGACCAGGTTATAGCTATTAACTACCGTAAGGCAGATAGCCCGGACGCCAAGGTAATATTTAGCCGCTATGAGGCGGTAAAACAACAACTCCAGAAAATAAAAGGGGTAGAAGCCGTATCGGGTGCCGCATTTAAGTTAGGCGACGGCGCATCGAGCAGTTCCAGTTTTAATTATAACAATAAAAACGTACAGGGGCAGAATATGGCAGTTGATTTCGAATTCCTGGATATGATGGGCATAAAGCTTGCCCAAGGCAGGAAACTCAGCGAAACATCGGCTATAGCTACGGTTGCAACTATGATGGTTAATCAACCCGCCGCGTGAATGATGTTAGAAAAAAATCCGGTAGGTAAGGTTGTAAACTGGAACGATAAAAAACTGAGGATTGTTGGGGTAACATCTGATTTTCATATGTATGGCCCGCAGGCACAGATTCCGCCCATGTCGTTCTTTCATTTTAAAACAGTCGACTGGATGTCTTATAATATGAATACGGTGTATGTAAAGGTTTCATCTGAAAATATGGAGCAAACCATTGCCGATATAGAAAAGTTCTGGAATGCGAAGGTAGATACCGAATACCCGTTTGAGTATGATTTTGTAAATAAGGTCTTTGCCCGCACCTATCAGGATATTGTAAGCCAGCGGAACCTTTTTGCGCTTCTTAACCTTGTGGTAATTTCAATAGCTATATTCGGACTGTTTGCCCTGGCATCGTTTAGCATACAAAGGCGTATGAAAGAAATCGCCATACGCAAAACCCTGGGTGCCGATACCTCATCGTTACTATCTGCTCTTTCGCGCCAGTATGTAGTGTTTTGTACAATAGGCTTTGTCATTGCGGTATTCCCCGCATGGTACCTGCTGGACAAATGGCTGCAGGACTTTGCCTTTCGTATAGATATTTCGGTGTGGCCTTTTATAGTAGGTTTTGTATTGCTTATGTTGCTTACGCTGTGTGTGGTACTGCTTCGCGCTTATGCTGCAACCCGTGTACACATTGTAAAATATCTTAAGTACGAATAAAAAAACACACCATCATGATAAAAAACTGGATAAAAATATACCTGCATCAGGTTCGGCAAAATGTGTTTTACAGCGTGCTGAATGTCCTTGGGCTGGCTATAGGTGTGGCAGGGCTTATATTCGCCATACTATATTGGAACGATGAACACGCTTACGATGCCTGGAATCCTCATAAAGACAACACGTTATTTGTTGTAACAGACCTTGGCGAGGGTAGGGTATGGGGGTCTACTGCATCGCCGGTAGGTAAAGCCATTGAAACAGAGATTCCCGAAATTACATCGTACTGCTATGTAAATACGTGGTACAATGACGATATACTGGAGGCAGATGGCACCAAAGTACATTGTACTAAAATAGCCGATGCCCAGCCTAATTTTTTCAGCTTTTTTCCGCATCCCTTCGTTAAAGGCAATCCCGCTACAGCGCTTAGGCCAAATACCATAACACTTAGCGAAGCTACAGCAGTAAAGCTTTTTGGCAGTACAGATAGTGCTATGGGCAAGTCGCTTAAATATGGAGGTAACAACTTTACCGTAACAGGCGTATACCACATACAGGGCAAGTCTGCCTTTATGCCCGATGTGGTAACAAGCACTATAGAAGCAAAACTTAAAGAGACCGAGCATCAGTGGGGGTATTTTACCTTCGGGATGTACGTACGTGTTAAGAACCCTGACGATGCTGCTTTAGTTGCTAAGAAAATAGAGAATTTATATTATAAGAATACCACGTTGCTGTTTGCCAAAAATGCGGGTATAACTCCTGAGGATTACGTTAAACGTTTCGGCACAGCAAAGATTTCGGTAGTCTCGGTAGCAGATTTAAGGTTAAATACCATTACACAGGATGTGCCGGAGCAGAGTGGCAATTATAAGTTCTTGATTATAATGGTGGGTTTATCTGTGCTTATAATGGTTATGTCTGTGGCTAACTATATTAACCTCGCTACCGCTAATGCCATTAAGCGTGCCAAAGAAGTGGGCGTGCGTAAGGTACTGGGTGCATCTACCCAAAATATTATTGCGCAGTTTATAGCCGAAACGGTTTTTACGTTATTTATAAGCGTGTTATTAGCACTGGTTATAGTAGAATTGTCCTTGCCGTATTACAACGCTTTTTTAAACAAGTCATTAGAGTTAAACAGTGCAGCATTTTATGTGCAGTTGATTGTAATATTTGTTGTAATAGTAATTACCGCGGGTATTTTCCCTGCGCTTTATGTATCTAAATTTAATACTATTTCGGTACTGAAAGGTAATTTTATAAGGGGTAAAAAAGGAACCTGGCTGCGCAATGCCATGCTCGTAGGGCAATTTGCCATAGCGTCATTTTTTACCATAGGTGCTTACGTAGTGTATAGCCAGGTAAACTACATGCTTACCAAGGATACAGGCTTTAAAGCCGATCAGATTGTGCAGATTTACTATCGTAACCCATACGATTTTAAACAAGAGGGATTCCGTGAAAAGCTGGAGCAAAAGTACAGCCACGTAAAAGAGAAGTTACTACAAATTAAAGGTGTGCAAACCGTGGGCGTAAGTACTATGAGTATAGGGGGTGGCAACAGTTTTGAAACGGCCTACAACTACAACCAGATAATGATGCCTTTACAAAATATGGCGGTAGACTACGGCGTGCTAAATATGCTGAACGTAAAGATGAAAACAGGACGGCTTTTCTCTGAAAAACTGGCATCTGACTCAGTAAACACGGTTATCTTAAATGAAACTGCCGCCGCCATGATGAACCACAAACATCCACCTGCCACAGCCAAACGCTCGGATCAGGGGAAGTACCTTAAAGTGATAGGCGTAGTAAAGGATTTTCATGTAGACGGTCCGCAGCGCAAAATAGCACCTATGGCGTTTACCTATTACAAAACGCTCCCGGGAATGCTGCAAAACGCGCACTCAATTTATATAAAAGTTGCTCCGGAAGATATGCAGGAAGCCTTGGCGTCTATAGAAGCCCTTTGGAAAGAAGACGTAGACCCTGATTTTGACTTCAGTTACGATTTTGTAGACAAAAACTACGCGCGTACGTTTAAACAGTATGTGTTACAGCGTAATTTGTTCACGCTGTTAAATGCGGTGGTTATGATAATTGCATTATTTGGATTATTTGCGCTGGCATCATTTAGCATACAGCGCCGCATGAAGGAAATAGCGATAAGAAAAACACTGGGTGCCAGTACCGGTACACTCTTACGCGAGATTTCCTGGCACTACGTACTATATTGCACCATAGGTTTTGTGCTGTCTGTATTTCCGGCATGGCTACTGCTACAGCAATGGCTGCAGGACTTTGCCTACCGTATCAGCGTTAGCTTTATTCCTTTTATTACAGGGTTTGTAGCCTTGCTTATCCTAACGCTGCTTGTAGTGCTGGGCAGGGCGTATAATGCCACCCGTGTACCTGTGGTAAAGTATCTTAAATACGAATAATTGGCGTTTTTTATTTTTTTATAAGCATCCGCCTGCCGTTTTACATAGTTTAGGCAGGCGGTTCTCTATCAACTTTATTTTTACATGTCATGAAAATTATAAAAGCGTTGCTGGTACTCCTGTTGTTGTTCAGCCTTAAGATAGTGCACGGACAAAAGGTGCTTACCCTTAAAGAATGCGTGGCTACCGGCCTTAAGAGTTCGGCTAATTACCAGCTAAAGCAACTCGAAGTGTTAAGTGCCGAAGTAATACACCGCAGCCCGGCTTTAGAGTACCTGCCTACTGTAAATTTTACAGGTAACCACACCTACAATATAGGGTCTGTGATAGATCCTTCTACAAACAACCGTGTTTCCAGTAAAATACTAAGCGACAACTTTAGCATAAATGCCGGCATAACCTTACTCGACCTGAATACGTTTACCACGGCAAGACGAAATAAAATAGCGGTGCTTAAAGCTACCGCAGATAAAGAGGCTATTGCTGCGGAGTATACACAGTCTGTAATAGACCAGTACATAACTGCATTGTATAGCCAGGAGTTGTTAAAAATTCAGGTAAACCAGTTTAATAATGCCACGTTTAACCTGGATTGGGTTACTAAGGAGGTAACTACAGGTAAGCGCCCTAAAAGCGATTTGTACGATATGCAAACCAGCTACAGCCAGGAAGAAAATACAATGCTGCAAACCCGCCAGCAGTTGTATAACCAAAAGCTTGCGTTGCTACATCTTATGAATCAAAGCGGTATGAACCCAGATGATTTTGTACTGGCTGCCGAGGTATATACGGCTCCGGTAGAAGCGTCAACTGTAGACCAAATGTATGCCAAAGCACTTACAAATGCTCCAGCTTTAAAGGCAGCCGGATATTCTGAGAGCGTAGCTAAAAAAGAAATCAGTATGCAGCGTAATTTGGCTCTGCCCACGCTTTCTGCATACTACAGCTATTCATCATTTTACTACCAGCCATTAAACCAGCCGGGTAATCCATCGGTAAACCCGTTCTGGAAACAGCTAAATGATAATAAAAACCACTATGTGGGGTTACAACTTGCTGTGCCGTTGTTTAACGGGTTAAAAACGTCTAACAAAGTACAGCAGGCTAAAGTTAACCTTGAAAAGAGCAGAGTAGCTTACGAACAGGAAAAACTAAAACTAAAGCAGGCTATAGAGCAGGAAGATGCACGCCGCTTACAGGGGGGGGAACTTGCCGACAAAATGGAGGTAACACGGGGTTTTGCCGAAAAGTCGTTTACCACAACGCAGTCTAAATTTAGCAGTGGTATTGTAGATGCTATAACTTTTACAGCCTCTAAAAATCAGCTTCTTATGGCAGAGTACAACTTGCTAAAAGCACGCATAACGGCTGCCCATGCCAATATAAAACTCCAGTATTTGCAGTTTTACCAACTATAAAAACATTTCACACTTTATTTCTGGTACTAATGCGAAAGGCACGCCCCTAAACGGCGTGCCTTTTATTTTGCCCCTTATGAGCGTGCGCCCGGAAGAATGGCATTAATCTAACCCGCAATTTTTTTCTGCTACGGCTGCCCAAATTATAATAACTTTGCTAAATCTTATACCATAATATACTTTCCTTGCAACATATACTTATAATAGACGACGAAGAAAAACTGCGCACGCTTACGGCACGCATTATTCGCCTGGAGGGCTTTGAAGTTACCGAGGCAGGCGATTGCCGTACCGGGATTAAGAAACTGGAACAACAGGAATTTAGTGTGGTGCTGTGTGATGTAAAACTACCAGATGGTAACGGCGTGGATCTTACTAAGATCATTAAGGAAAAGGCACCTTCTGCTGAGGTAATTCTGTTAACGGCGTATGGTAACATACCCGATGGTGTACAGGCAATAAAAAATGGCGCTTTTGATTACATAGTAAAAGGTGACGATAATAATAAAATTATTCCGCTTATACACAGAGCTATAGAAAAAGCTACACTTAGCAAGCAAGTGGCGCACTTAGAATCGCGCCTGGAAAAAAAGTATTCGTTTGATGGTATTATAGGAAACTCTAAAGCTATAAAGGAAGCCATATTGCTGGCAGAGCGCGTAGCGGCTACCGATGCTACCGTACTGCTTACCGGCGAAACGGGAACCGGCAAGGAGGTGTTTGCAAATGCCATCCATCAGAATAGCACCCGCAAGAGTAAAGGCTTTGTAGCCATTAACTGCGCTGCTTTTAGCCATGATTTGCTGGAGAGTGAAATGTTCGGGCACGTGGCAGGGGCGTTTACCGGAGCCATGAAAGATAAAAAAGGCTTGTTTGAGGAGGCTAATGGCGGTACCATTTTTTTAGATGAGTTGGGAGAAATGGCGCTCGACCTTCAGGCAAAGCTACTGCGTGTTCTCGAGTCAGGTGAATTTATAAAAGTAGGCGAAAGTAAGGTTACTAAGGTAGATGTAAGGATAGTGGCCGCTACAAACCGGGATTTACTCAGCGAAATTGAGGCTGGCAAATTCAGGCAGGATTTATATTACAGGCTTTCCATTTTCCAGATAAAATTACCATCACTGCGCGAGCGTGTAGCCGACATTGATTTGCTTGCCACTTTTTTTATAAAATCGTTTAATGCTAAAACAGGCAGGCAGTTAAAAGGCATGCAGCCTGATTATTTACAGGCGCTAAAACTGCATCCGTGGCCGGGTAACATACGCGAGCTTAAAAATGTTATAGAGCGTAGTGTAATACTTGAAACGTCTGATATGCTGACTGTAAACACGCTGCCCTTTGATATAGTAAACGAAGCCACAGCCGCTACAGGTAATAACAAAGACAAAACCTTGTCAGCATTTTCATTAGCCGCTTCAGAAAAAGTGCAGATACAAAAAGTGCTTAATTACACTAACGGCAATAAGGCTGAAGCTGCACGTTTGCTGGGTATTGGCATAGCCACTTTATACCGAAAAATAGAAGAATACAAAATAGCATAATCTAAACATACAGGCGTTTTATTAAAAACCCTATCATTTTGATAAGGATGTTCCTTTCAAAATGATAGGGTTTTTGTTTTGGCATAGCTCATAGTTTTAGATTATGTAGCTGTTTTTCAGTTAGTTGTTTTTAGTTTTTAAAAACAGGCATTCATTTTGGCATTAAGGTATTCGAAAACAAATACTTTCAAAATGAAAAATCATGTAAAAACAGTCACCACAAAGGCTGTACAATTTGCAGAACTTACCAAGAGCTTTATACGAAGCGGTCAGGTAAGCCGGGCTAAAAAATGCCTGGACATGGCCGAAT
>JAAXJD010000083.1 GCA_012270005.1 Flavobacterium sp.
AATTAAGGCATTTAACAGCCCTGCCACGTTATTAGAGGAAGCTCCTAAACTGGAGTTTGACCTGCTTATTACCGATATAGAAATGCCGGGCATGAACGGGCTCCAGGTAGCAGACCACTTTAAGGGGAAAGCCATTATTTTTACCACTGCCTATAAAAACTTTGCCGTAGATGCCTTTGACAGGGATGCCATAGACTATGTGGTAAAGCCCGTTAAACCCGAAAGGCTACAGCATGCCATACAAAAAGTAGCACAGTTTTTGGCTGCTGCCACTCCGGCCGCGGCATCGGCCCCGAAACAAATTCAGCTTAATACTGACAAGGGTAAGGCACTTATAAGTACCGATAAAATATTTTGCCTGGTTACAAGTAAGGTAGACAGCCGTGACAAAATACTTTTTATGAGCGACAATACTAAAATGACGGTTAAAAACTGTTCGTTTGAAAAGCTGCTGGATATGCTTCCGGCAGAGGAGTTTTGCCGCATCAATAAAAAAGCCATCATAGCACTTAAACACGTTCAGTTTTACACGCATGACCTTGTTACTGCCGATAAACTATTACCCGATGGTAGCCACTACACCTTTCCGTTAAGCGAAATTTACCGTAACGACTTTATTAAAAAAGTGCGGATTTAAAGGTATTTGTTAAAATTTTAAGATTTCATTACAATTTTTCCCGCCCTTGCTGCAAAACGGTTTTTGCAACTATTGGTTTAAAAAAAAGCTGCCTAATATTGCGCTGCTAAAACCAATAAAATGAAAAAATTCAGGAACAGCATTTTTTACGCCATAGTAGTAGCCGTATTTTCTGCTATTATATACTGGGCCATGAAAAACGGAAAAGCACTGGAGGCAAACCGCATTATTACCGAAAAAGCCAGTGGCAAAGGCCAGTGGCAGGATTTTGTAGATACGCTGTTTCATAACCTGAGCCATCCGCTGGCACTGCTTTTGGTTCAAATCATAACCATACTTTTTGTGGCGCGCTTCTTTGCATGGATATGTAAAAAACTGGGGCAGCCCACTGTTATTGGCGAAATGATAGCCGGTATTGTATTAGGGCCTTCATTAGTAGGTACATTTTTCCCGGAATATTCTGCCTTGCTTTTCCCGCCCGAATCTTTGGGTAACCTGCAATTCCTTAGCCAGATAGGCCTTATACTGTTTATGTACGTTATAGGTATGGAGTTGGACCTGAGCGTACTGCGAAACAAAGCTAAAGATGCTGTAATTATAAGCCACGCCAGTATTATAATACCGTTTACGTTCGGTATTGTATTGGCCTATTTTATTTATAACCAATTTGCCCCACAAGGCGTAAGCTTTGGTTCGTTCGGGTTATTTTTAGGTATAGCCATGAGTATAACAGCGTTCCCCGTACTGGCGCGCATAGTACAGGAACGTGGCCTGCACCGCACGCGTATAGGCGCCATGGTAATTACCTGCGCCGCTGCAGACGATGTTACTGCGTGGTGTATTTTGGCAGCGGTAATAGCCATTGTAAAAGCAGGTTCGTTTATAAGTTCACTATACATAATAGCACTTTCTGTAGCTTACGTGCTGCTTATGCTGTTTGTGGTTCGCCCGTTCCTTAAACGTATTGGCGAATTGTATTCTAACAAAGAAAACATTACCAAACAGGTTGTAGCCATATTTTTTCTTACCCTTTTAATATCGGCATATACCACAGAGGTAATAGGCATACACGCGCTGTTCGGGGCGTTTATGGCAGGTGCCATTATGCCCGAAAATATGCGTTTCAGGAGTATATTTATTGAAAAGGTAGAAGATGTATCTCAGGTAATGCTACTACCACTGTTTTTTGTGTTTACGGGTTTACGTACGCAAATTGGCTTACTAAACGACGTAGAAATGTGGAAGGTATGCGGACTTATTATAGCGGTAGCCGTAGTAGGTAAATTTGTGGGTAGTGCCGTTACGGCTCGGTTTGTGGGTCAAAACTGGCGCGACAGCCTTACCATAGGTGCCCTTATGAATACCCGTGGGCTTATGGAACTTATTGTACTAAACATAGGGTTTGACCTTGGTGTACTGTCTAAAGAAATCTTCTCTATGATGGTTATTATGGCCCTTACCACCACGTTTATGACCGGTCCCCTGCTAGATCTTATAGGGCTTATTTATAACCGCGGCAAAAACTATATTCCTACAGAAATCAGGCAGGCGAGCCGCTTTAAAGTACTGTTTTCTTTTGACAGCCCGGAAAGTGCCAAACCACTGCTAAAACTTGCCCATGCTTTTGTAGCCAAGATGAACACTAACGCTATGGTTACGGCAATGCACGTGCCGCAAAGTTCAGAAATACACACGTTTAACTTACAGGAGTACGAAGAACAAGCCTTTAAACCCGTACTGGTAGAAGCAGAAGATTTAGGCCAAAATGTAACTACTTTGTTTAAAGCCACCAGCGATATAGACAGCGACATAGCTACTGTGGCTAATAAAGGTGAATTTGACCTGGTACTGATAGACATAGGGCAATCTATATTTGAAGGTACCCTGCTGGGTAAAATCCTGGGTTTTACGACTAGGATTATAAACCCGGAAAGCCTCCTGAATACCGTAACGGGTAAAGAAAAACTGTTTGAAAACTCACCATTTGACGATAAAACCCAGCAAATTCTTAGTAAAACCCAAACTCCGGTAGGTATACTGGTAGACAAAGGTTTTAACTGTACAGACCGTATTTTCCTCACGCTTTCTGATGAAGATGACGCTTTCCTGATAGAATATGCGCACAAGCTTATAGCAAATGCGGGATCTCAGGTAACTATCCTGGATGCTGATGGATTTGTAAAGAACAATCCGCATATTAAAGAAAGTATACGTAGCGTGGAGCAGGTGGTGCCAAACCACATTCAGTTACTGAGCCAGAAAAAAATGGAAAAAGAGTATCTGCAGAGCCATGATCTGCTTATTATAAGCAAGGAAAGCTGGAAAAAACAGATAGAACTGCGCAGCGAATGGTTAAACAACACGCCATCGTTACTTATCATCAAGAAATAGTTTTATTGAAAAGTAAATATAAGTTTTAATTAGGGTTGCCTATGGCAACCCTCTTTTTTTGCCGTAAAATTATTATATTTAGCTTATGGCCAACCGCATACAAATATCGATCCCTAAACCCTGTCACGAAAACTGGGACAATATGGCTCCTTCCGAAAAAGGACGATTTTGTATGGCATGCCAAAAGCAGGTGATCGACTTTACCAAAGCATCAGACCGGGAGATAGCCGAAGCACTAAAACAGGATAAAAACCTGTGTGGGCGTTTTATAAATACACAACTAGACCGTGATCTTGTAGTTCCTAAAAAGAAAAAAGGCTATTCAGTGCTTGCAGGATTTACATTTTTAAGTCTGTTTTTACCCGCTGCGCAAAAAGCAATGGCGCAGGAATCGCCGATTCTTATTACTGAAAAAGATAATAATAAAACAAAAAATGGATCTACGAACACTCTACCAACAATTTCATCAGACACTATAAAGGGTACTATAGTAGATGAGCAAAAAACGCCTTTAGCTTATGTAACAATTAAAAACCTCACCAGTGGAAATCAAACTGAATCGGATTTAGAGGGCAATTTTTCTATTTAAGCTACCAAAGGAGATCAAATTGAATTTTCATTTATAGGTTACGAAACTGAAAGACGCGTTATTGAAGAGGAGAATATTTTGCTGAATATTACATTTAAAGAAAGTGAATCACTTTCAGCTGGTGTCATAGTCTACTCAGAAAAACCTTCATTTTTCAAAAGAATATACTATAAAATACGTAACCTTTTCCGCTAAAAAAACAAACCCCGCCTGCCTTAGCAAACGGGGTGAGTAACCAAACAAAAAATTATAACTTTATATTTCGAGGAACATTTACGGATTTACAGGTTCGCCATTACGCATTTCCTCATTGGCGGCCTTTACAAGTTTTTGGTTTACGGTAAGGCTGTCGCTGTACACCTCTACCCTATCGCCAAACTCCCTGCCTTTTACAACGCCGGTATGGTGGTATTTATTGTCTTTTACACTTACCACATAAATACCTTCGGCACTGTTTACCACTGCCGTTTTTGGCACTACAAACGTGCTGTCTTTAGCATTAAGCGGGAGTATAACCTGGGCTACCATACCCGGCAACAGCTTTTTGTCGGCATTTACTACATCCATTTCCACGCGTTCAGAACGCAGCTTCAGATCCAGCGCGCCGCTCATGCGGGTAATTTTGCCTTTAAACGTACGGCCCGGAAGCGAGTTTACCGTAAAACTAAGCGCATCGCCATCGGATATATAACCTGTATATGCCTCAGGGACCGATACTGCAAGCCTTAGCTTGGCTTGGTCTTGTATGCTAAACAAAGGCAAATCGCTGCCTTTACCCTGTGGCCCTACATAAGCACCCGTGTTTACGTTACGCGCAGAAATTACACCGTCAAACGGGGCACGAATTTGCAGGTAACCCTGCATGGTTTGCAGTTCTTTCATGCTGGCCTTAGCCGCCTGTAGCTGCGAGTAATCGCTGCTTTTGCGCGATAGCGCTATATCAAGATCATTTTTGCTGATGGTTCCTTCTACCTTGCTGGTTTCCAGTAAGCGGTTGTAGGTAGCGTTACTGGCGGTATACACTGCCTCTGCCGAATGCAAACGGCTTTGCGCAGCCGCTATTTGCGAACTGATTTCCGGGGCTTCCAGTACAATAAGGAGTTGTCCAGCCTTTACTTGGCTGCCTATATCTACCTTAAGTTCTTTAACGTAGCTCGCCACTTTAGCATAGAGGTCTACCTGGCGGAACCCTTGCAATTCAGCCGGAAGGGTTATCTGGCTCGACATTTTTTCTTTAGAAAGGTCAAAGGTTTCAAGAACGGGCTGTTCAGGAGCTGCGGGTGCGGCTTCCTGTTTTTTGTCGCCACAGCCGTATAGTAGCAGCAACGCCAGCGCTGCCGATGATAATAAGGTGATCTTTTTCATATTATGATTGTGTAGGTACATAATGTTTACTTTGTTCGTCTTCCGGGTCTAATGACGGGCTTTGTATGCTTGCTTTACCTTGTGCCCATGCAAAGATAACGGGTAATATAACCAGTACGGTAAGTGTAGAAAATATAAGCCCGCCTATTACCGCGCGTCCCAGTGGCGAAGTTTGCTCACCGCTTTCGCCGTGGCCTATAGCCATAGGCAGCATACCTACCACCATGGCTACACTGGTCATTATAATAGGGCGCAGGCGTATGCTGGCAGCTTCTCGTGCCGCTTTAAGGGCATCGCCTCCGTTTTCTTTGCGTAGGTGTTCGGCATTAGTTACCAGCAGTACGGCATTTGCAATAGAAACCCCTACCGACATAATGATACCCATATACGACTGAAGGTTTAGCGTACTTCCGGTAGCTAACAGCAGCAATACCGAACCTAATACCACCGCAGGCACTGCAGTAAGGATGACCAGCGACACGCGGAACGACTGGAAGTTAGCCGACAGCATAAGGAAAATAACAACCACCGCTATAAGGAGTCCACTTTCCAGGCTACCCATGGTTTCGGTAAGTACCTTACTCAATCCTATAGGCTCTATAAACAACCCTCGTGGCAGTTCTCCAAGGCCTGCAATAACCGCATTAACATCTTTAGTAGCTGTACCCAGGTCGGTATGGTCTATGTTAGCTGTTATAGAAATATACGGCATGGCACCCAGGTTATCATTTTCGCCATGCGTATCGGCGTGGGTTATGGTAGCTACATCGCCCAATACCGGCCGAACGGAGTTTTTAAGCAACGGAATGTTTTTAATATCGTCTTCCGTATTCATTTTATCCAGTGGCACCTGTACCTGCACGTTATAAGACAATCCTGCCTTTTCATCTATCCAGGTATTTTTTTCGGTATAGCGCGATGACGATGTACTGGCTATGAGCGAGCGCGAAACATCGCTCATGTCTACACCAAGCTGTGCAGCACGTACACGGTCTATTTCTATGTTAAGCGCCGGGTAATGTATGGGTTGTGCCAGCTGCACATCGCGAAAATAGCTTTTCTTCTTCAGCTCAGCTATCAGCTTGTTTGCATACTGTTCGTTCAGCTTTTTGTTTTTGCCCGCTATACGCACCTCAACGGGTGTAGGCGATCCCTGGCTCAATACCTTATCGGTAAGTTCTATGGGTTCAAATGACACCTGTACACCCGGTACTGCCTTGGCTATTTTTTGGCGCAGGGTATCTTTAAACGTGTCCATATCGGTATGCCAGTCTTTAAGAGCAACTTGGAACACCGCCTCATGAGGGCCCGCCATAAACAGGTATATAGGCGAAACCGAATACAAAGATGGGTGCATACCTACGTATACCGATGATATGCCCAAGTGTTCCTTGCCCACCGTACCCTCTAAGATTTTAAGCACTTTAAGGGCTTTTTCTTCTGTGCGCTCTATACGGGTACCGTTTTCGGCACGCATACGCAACTGAAACTGGCTGCTGTTTACTTTCGGGAATACATCCTGCCCTATAACATTAAGCATAAGCACCGCCAGGCCACTTATAATAACAAGATATGCCAAGGCTATAAACCTGCGCTTAGGCAACAGGCGGTCTATCAGTTTCATAAAACCAAGGCGGAATTTATCAAAGCCTTTTACCTTGCCGTCTACATCATAATCTTCGCGTTCGGCAAAGTCGTCTTTATGAATATAGTTTTCGGGGTTTTGTCCATGCGCTTCTTCATTGCCGTGGGTTTTCATAATCCAGTTGGCCATTACCGGCACAAATGTCTGCGAAAGCAAGAACGACACCACCATAGAGAAACCAATAGCCAGTGCCAGCGGCAGGAACAATGCTCCCGGTATGCCTGCCATGGTAAATGCCGGGGCAAATACCGCCAGTATACACAGCAGGATAAGCAGTTTTGGCAACGCTATTTCGGTACAGGCATGCCAAATGGCAAGTGCCTTGGGTTTACCCATATCAAAATGCTGGTGAATGTTTTCTATGGTTACAGTACTTTCGTCTACCAATATACCTATGGCAAGCGCCAGTCCGCTAAGCGACATAAGGTTAATGGTTTGCCCAAATAACTTAAGGAATAACACTCCTGATATAATAGAGATAGGGATGGTAAGGATAACAATAAGCGCGGCACGCTTATCGCCAAGAAACAGGATTACCATAAGCCCTGTTAGTATAGCGCCTATTACACCTTCTGTTATAAGGCTTTTAACCGAATTGATTACATAAACCGACTGGTCAAACTCATAAGATACCGAAACATCGGGTGGAAGGGTGCTTTGTATTTTGGGCAGGTTAGCTTTTAGCTGCTTTACCACATCCCACGTAGAAGCGTCGCCGGCTTTTGCAATACTTACATACACCGACCGTTTACCGTTTACAAGGGCATAGCCGTTTGTAATATCGGCACCGTCTTTTACGCTGGCTACATCGCCCAGGTAAAGGTTTTGTACACCGCCTTTAAAAATGGGTATTTTTTCGAAATCCTTAATTTCCTTAATGGTATTGTTTGTAGGGGTAATGTAGTTTTTATCGCCCACACGCACGTTACCCGAAGGTGCTGTTTGGTTATTAAGCCTTATAGATTCTACAATCTGGTCTGGCGTAAGGTTGTAGGCGTTTAGCCTGGCAGGGTCTACATTTATTTCTATGGTACGCGGGCTACCGCCAAAAGGTGGAGGCGACAGCAATCCCGGTATACTGGTAAAAGACGCGCGTACATACACGTTTGCCAAGTCCTGAAGCTCGTTATTGGTTCTGGATTTACTGCTCAGTACCAGCTGGCCCACAGGCAGCGAGGAAGCATCAAAACGGATAACAAACGGTGGCTGCGACCCCGGTGGAAAGGCAGCCTGAATCCTGTTACTTAATGCACTAAGCTCGGCAGCGGCCTGTGCCATATTTGTGTTTTCGTAGTAGGTTACCTTCATTAAGGTAAGTCCTTGTATGTTTTTGGTCTCAATGCTTTTTACACCATTGGCAAAAAGCATAATGTTAATGTAGTTTTTGGCAAAGTACGACTCCATCTGATCCGGAGTGTACCCGTTAAAGGGGTGCGCCAGGTATATTACAGGCAGGTTCATTTTTGGTAGAATATCTACCTTAATGTCTCTTATGGCACCTATCCCGAAGAAAAAGAGCCCGGCCACCAGCACCAGTATAGATATGGGTTTGCGAAGCGCAAAACGGATTAAATTCATGGTAAGGTAATTATAGTTCGTTTATAAACAGGTTAAAATCGCCGGTTGCAGCAGCCTTAAGTAATAATGCCTGCCATACGTTAGTGTAAATTACATCTCGGT
>JAAXJD010000198.1:0-7220 GCA_012270005.1 Flavobacterium sp.
TATCAGAAAAATGGATGAGAATTAGTATTTTTTTAAATATTCTCGTCGGCTTGTTTTGCGTAAGTGCATACTCACAGGTTACCGTTTCGGGGGCGGTATCGGGTAATGGCGCTTACACATCTTTACGGCTGGCATTTAACGCGATTAACGCAGCGGCGCAAACAAACGCCACAATCACCATCACCATTACTGCCGACACAAATGAGGGGACCACGTCGGCAATATTAAATCAGGGAGCCTGGAGCCGGGTAAACATCAGGCCATCCGGAGCACGTACAATAGTAGGTAATAATACTAACTCAGTAATCAGGCTTAACGGTGCTGACAACGTTTATATTAACGGTTTAAACACTGGGGGTAATTCGCTTACTGTAGAGAATACCTCTACATCTAACAACTGGGGGCTTGCCACTATTTTGTTACTTAACGATGCTTCCTACAACCAAATACAGAATTGTACCATTAAGGCGTCGGGTACCAATACTTTTTCGGGTGCTGTGGTACTGTCTGGCGGTACCACTACAGGTAATGACAATAACGAAATAAGTTATTGTACCATAATGCCGAGTGGTACTAACCTGCCGGCCTGTGGTATTTCTTCAAACGGTAGCAGTTCTTCGGTTGCGAACAGTAACCTTGTTATTTCTAATAACATTATACAGGACTGCTTTTCTGCTACGGTGTCGTCTGAGGGTATCTATCTTAACACAGATACAGATAATGCCACCATTACATCTAATAAAATTTTCCAGACGGCAGAACGTACTACAGCTGCATTAAGTGCTACCACGTATCATCGTTTCATTTTGGCAAGTACATCGGCTAATTCAGGGCACAATATTTCTAACAACATATTAGGTTTTTCTAATGAGGCAGGCACAGGTTATAGTATTTTTAGCGGTTCCAGCTCTTATTCTGTAAGAGGTATAGATGTGGTGACTTCTACTACCGCGGGTAGTACAACGATATCTTACAACACAATCGCGGGTATTAAAAACACGGTCAATATTGGGAGCAACGTATCTCCCTTCGTAGGTATTATTGCTAATGGCTATAGCTATAATGTTAACAACAATATCATAGGTAATACCAGTACTAATGGTTCCATTATAGTTTCAGCATCAACAGATCCTGCATATACCACTACACTGTATGGTATTTATATGCAGGCAGCTAACAGCGCTACAGTAAGTTATAATAGCATAGCGGGTATCTCATCTGTGAGTACTGCTGATTTGCCTTCTACAATTACAGCCATAGCTTTGTTAGGGGCTGGTAACTATACCTCTAACTATAATACTATTGGCGGATCGGTTTCGGGATCGTTAACAGCAGGGGTTTCGGGACTAACAAGCACATATCAGTCCAGTGTTTATGGCATTAACAATACATCTAGCGGTTCAACACAGATTATGAATAATAACACTGTGAGAAATTGTAGTGTTTATACTAATGTGTCTGGAGCGTTGAGGCCTTACCGCGTTACCGCAGCAGCAAATATTACTATAAATAACAACCTTGCCGAAAATTTAAGGATGGATGGTACAGGTTACCTTATAGGTATTCAAACAGCAGGTACCGGTACACAGGTATACATTCAAAACAATACCATACGCGGCACGCAGCTAAACAAAGGTTATCTTACCGGTATACAACAGTCAGGAACCGTTTCGTCTACTTTGGATATTTCCAGTAACCATCTGGGAGATGCATCTGCTGTATTCGGAACCTATACTACCGCAGCGGATAATACTTCGGTAATCGGTATTGCTACCTCATCTAACACTACGCCTACTAATTTAATCCGCTTAAACAACAATGATTTCCGTAATGTAGTGTTTACCGCATCTAGCCAAACTACAATAACATTTCTGTATAATATAGCACAGGCGCTTAGTATGACTATGGATGGTAATACGTTTACAAACCTGTCGCTTAATACATCAGCCAAAACGGTATCACTACTTAGAAATGACGTAGCAATGCCTGCAAGTTCTATATACACCATTACAAATAATGCCATTGTAGGCTCGTTTTCTAAAAACACATCGGGTACTTTTTACGCTTATTTTGGTGGCACGCCAGCGTCTTCAAATTCGGCCCAGCTTACTATAAGTAATAACAACTTTTCTAATGTAACATTAGGAGGAAGTACAGCTGCTTACGGTATCTATTCAACTGATACAGGATCACCTGTAAAAACAATTTCATCAAACACTTTTTCTAACTGGACTGTAGGAACAGGTCAGGCATATATTTTTAACCTAAGTGGCTTTGGGTCTGTTTCAGCGGTGTCTAATAACACTATTTCTTACATAAGCAGCCAGGCAGTGTTATTCGGCATGAACTTCGGTGTAATTGCCACGGCCACAAAGCTTGATATTTCAGGTAATACAGTAACAAACCTAAGCAGCACAGGCGGTTCCGTTTACGGTTTAGGTACTACAAGCAACGCTTCAACCGTAAACATAAAAAACAATACCTTTACTAACTATTCGTCTTCAGCATCATCTACTGCTGTAGCAGGTGTGCAGGTAACAGCGGGAACCGGCACAGTAAATGTTTATGAAAACATTTTTTCAGGTTTTGACCATTCAGCGGTAACCAGCCCATCGGTTTCAGGTATTTTAGTATCAAACGGTGCTTCTGTAAATATTTACAAAAATAAAATTACCGGTCTTTCTATGAGCGGTTCGGGTGCTACCGGATCAGTTCTGGGGCTTAACCTTTTTGGTGGCACTACCGTTACCGCCTATAACAATTACATAGGAGCACTTACAGCGCCACTGTCTAACAGTACTAACGCTATTAATGGTATACGCTGTAATTCTGGCGCAACATCGGCATTCTATATTTACAATAATACTGTTTACTTAAATGCAACCTCGTCAGGCACTAACCTCGGGGTATTCGGTATCTATCACAGGGCATCTGCTACCGCTACAGTGTGTAGCCTTACACTAAAGAATAACATAATTGTAAATACCTCTGTGCCTAAGGGATCAGGGAGGGTAGCAGCCTTGTACCGTAGTGCTACCAATATGGAAAACTATAGTACAGACTCTAACAATAATATTTTCTATGTAGGTACGCCGGCAACAAATATTTTAATACTGCAACAGGGAAGTACTACCGCGCAGACTGTTGCGGCTGCAAAAACCATACTTACGCCACGGGAAAGTAATTCATTTACAGAAAACGTTCCGTTTGCCAGTACTACGCCATCGGCAGCAAACTACCTTCGTATACCTAACAATAGCGTAACCATTGCCGATGGAAATGCCTTACCGCTAAGCGCAGTAACAACCGACTTTGATGGTGAAACCCGCAGTACCACTACACCAGACATAGGTGCTGATGAATTTACAGGCCAAACCGCTACTATAACTGCAGTGAACAGGAATCAGTATTGTAGTTCGGCAGCAGGGCAGGTAATTACAATAACCGGTACTAATATGACCCTTATTACTAAAGTTACCTTTGTAAATACTTCGGGCCAGGCAGTAAATGCTACCATAAGTAGTGCTACTGCAACAACACTTACGCTAGCTACACCATCTAATATAGCTACAGGCGATATGAAGGTGTATTACAACGGAGGCGTTTACACAGCTGCATATACAGTATATAATACACTTGCCCCGGTTACAGTAAACGGCAGTGTTACCATTTGCCCTGCCACAAGTGGCGCTACGTTAACATTATCAGGGTTAACAGGTACAGTTACACGCTGGGAGTCGGCTCCTGATGCTACTTTTACAGGGGGAGTGGTAAGTATAAACAATACAACTTCTACACTTACAGTTTCAGGAATTGCCGCTACTACGTATTATCGTGCAGTGATAGCTAATGGTAACTGTGGTACTATTTATTCAGGCAACGGTATTGTAACGGTAAATACTACCACTTGGGATGGTACCTCATGGTCTAACGGACTGCCTGTTTCGGGCACGGTAGCTAATATATTGGGAGACTTAAATATTACAGCCGACTTTGCTGCATGTACCTTGGTGGTAGATAACAACTCGGTGGTAACCGTTAATCCTGGCGTAGACCTTACTGTTGCAGGAAGTGTAATAGTAGCAGATGGTAGTACTATTAATTTTGCCGATACCGCAAACCTTATCCAAACTACTAACGCGCAGAATACCGGTACAGTTAACGTGTTTAAAAAATCGTCACCGTTATTCCTTTTTGATTACTCTATGTGGAGTACACCGGTAACTGGTGGACAAACACTGGCTCAGTTTTCACCTGAAACGGTTTCAAACAGGTTCTATACTTTCAATCCGTTAACTAATGCATTTGCCAGGGCAAATTCTGGAGAGACATTCAGCACAGGCAAAGGATACCTTATACGTATGCCAAATAGCTGGACACCGTATAGCGCATCTAATCCGCAGCCGGCGGCTTGGACAGGTACTTTTACAGGTACACCTAACAATGGTAATATTTCTGTGCCTGTAACATCGGGCAGCACGGGCAATACCCGATATAACCTTATAGGTAATCCTTACCCGTCGCCGATTAAAATTTCTGACTTCCTTACTGCTAACGCATCTAACATAAATGGTACAATTTGGGTTTGGAGAAAACGCAACGATAGCCGAAACCCTGTATCGTATTCTGTTTGTACGGCAGCAGGTTGTACATACAATAACGGATTTAGTTACTATTCAGATGACACATTGCTTTCTAAAGGTCAGGGCTTCCTTGTGCAGACCAAGTCTGGTGTAAGTAGTGTTGTGTTTAACAATAGTATGCGTAGGTCATCAAAAGTATCACAATTCTTCAGGCAGGCAGAACACGACCGGTACTGGTTAAGCCTTACCGATAACACCGGTGCAGAGTACGGGCAAATGCTTGTGGCATACCTTCCTGAAACTTCTACAGGTTATGATGAAGGATATGATGGATTATACAATAACGAAAGCGCCACATTCTTAGGTTCATTAGTACAAGATCAGGAGCTTTCGGTGGAGGCAAGGGCTGCTTTTGCAGATAACGATATATTGCCATTACAGTTTAGGACAGATGCTGCTACAACTTTTACCATAGCACTTCCTAAGGCTGAAGGGATATTTACATCGGGTCAGCATATTTACTTAAACGACAAGCTGGAGGGTATAATAAGAGACCTTACACAGAGCTCATATACCTTTACAGCAGAATCAGGCACGTATGCTAACAGGTTCGAAATCATTTACACCACCACGGCATTGGGTACATATCCACCAGGCACTGTAAGTGATGTTACAGTATTTGCTAAAAATAACACTATAGGTGTGGTAACCGCTAACAGTATAATTGCCAAAGTAGAAGTGTTTGATTTAACGGGAAGAGTAATTTACAGCGATGCCGGAGTTAATGCTACTACCTATAACAGCAAGAGTATTTCATCGGCGCAGCAGGTGCTTATTGTTCAGGTAACCGACGTTAACAACAAAAAAACAACCAGGAAAATATTTCTGTAGCGCATAGCTTTTAAAAAGATACTTTCTTGTAATAATGCCGCTTTCCGTGTGTAGCAAATGCTATGCGGAAAGCTGCTTTATGTTTTAAGTAGCTTGTGCGCTCAGCCGTTATATGCCTGCAAATTTCTGCCTAAAGAGTATTTGGATTATCTTTGCAGCTAAAACGTATACAAAATGTCCACATTTTTAGACCTGGATTTACCTAAATCATTACAAAAAGCCATAGACGAGTTGGGCTTTACAACGCCTACACCCATACAGGAACGCGCTATGCCTGTAATAATGAGTGGCCGGGATATGATGGGTATTGCACAAACGGGTACGGGTAAAACCTTTGCCTACTTGCTTCCTATATTAAAACAATGGAAGTTTATGGCTACAGATACACCAAGGGTACTTATACTGGTACCTACGCGTGAACTTGTGGTTCAGGTGGCAGACGAAGTAGAAAAGCTAACCAAATATATGTCGGTACGTGTACTGGGTGTATATGGTGGAGTTAATATCAATACACAGAAAACCCTGGTATACCAGGGTGTAGATATACTTGTAGGTACACCTGGCCGTGTTATGGACCTGGCGCTGGATAATGTTATACGTTTTGATGCACTGCAAAAACTTGTAGTAGATGAGTTTGACGAAATACTGAATCTGGGTTTCCGCTTTCAGGTAACCTCAATACTTACCATGCTTAAGGAGAAAAGGCAAAACATACTATTTTCGGCTACCATGACCGATGAAGTGGATGAAATGCTGAATGAGTTTTTTGATTTCCCTGAGGAGGTTTCGCTGGCTCCAAGTGGTACACCGCTTGAAAAAATTGCACAAACAGGTTATGTAGTGCCTAACTTCCTTACAAAAATAAACTTGCTAAAGCAGCTTCTGGAAGACGAAGCAATGGAGCGCGTGCTTGTTTTTGTAAACAACAAAAAAACGGCCGACCTTGTAATGACTGCGCTCGATGATGATTTTTTGGGTCAGTTTGGCGTTATACACTCTAACAAATCCCAAAACTACAGGCTTAATACCATGGCTGAGTTTCAGCGTGGAGAACTAAGGGGTATTGTAACTACCGATGTTATGGCACGTGGTTTAGATATTTCAGATATTACCCATGTAATAAATATGGAGTTCCCTGAAGTGCCGGAACAGTATATACACCGTATAGGGCGTACCGGACGTGCCGATAAAGAAGGTACAGCTATTAGCTTTATATCGCCAAGGGAAGAAGAAATCCAGCTGGCGGCAGAAGTGCTTATGGAAAAGGAAATCACGCTGCTATCTATGCCCGAAAACGTAAAGATAGAGGAGAAGCTACTGGAGTTTGAAAAAGACAAGAAGAAAGTAAAGGTCCTGCTTAAGAGGCCTAAACTTGAGGGTGGGGGAGCTTGCCACGATAAAAAAGATAAAAATAAAAAGGTAAACCTTGGAGGCCCCGGTAAGCGCACACCGCGTAAAACAGCCCCAAGAAACCGTGCGGTAGAAGCAAAGCGTGCTGCCGGTAAAAAGAAAAAGAAATAATTCAGTCTTTACCTACTATAAACATAAACGCCCGGATAATCCGGGCGTTTTGCATTATAATATTTTAAGTACAAATTATTTATTGGCTGTAAACACCAGGCATACCGGCGAGCAAAGCTCTATCTTTTTTCCGGTGTAGCTCAGGAAGCCGGTACTGTTATCACGCTTAAAAATGGCTATGTTGTTTGTGTTTTGGTTGGCAATAAGCCCAAACCCATCGTTTGG
>JAAXJD010000198.1:7230-8254 GCA_012270005.1 Flavobacterium sp.
AACCAGTATTGGCATCGCCACGGGTTGTGGCGTACAAAAACTTACCGTCGTTACTAAAGTCCATGTCTGCGGCGCCGTGCTTACCACCCAGCAGGTTAGGGTTTACGTTTATTTCCTGTACAGTTGTAAGCTTATCATTGGTGTAATCAAGGGTGGTCAGTGTACCATCAAGCTCCTGCAACAGGTGTACAAACGTACCATTAGGATTAAATACAAGGTGCCTTGGCCCGCTTCCGGGCTTTACGAAAAAAGATTGTTTTAGTGTAAGCGTTTTTGCTTTGCCATCTGCGTTATAGCTGTACATGTAAATTTTGTCTGTACCCAGGTCGTTAGCAAATACATACTTTTTATCGGGGCTAAAATATACCATGTGCAGGTGTGGCGCCTCCTGCCTTGATTTGTCTGGCCCGTTACCGCTATGCTTTACTACCTGTACGGCATCTGAAAGGCTGCCGTCTGGCTTCCGCTCAAAAACGCTGATAGTACCACCTGTGTAGTTAGCCACTATAACATTTTTGTCGTCATTTATAATGTAGCAGGGGTCGGCTCCGCCGCTGTCTTTTTTATTTATAAAGTCTATCTTACCTGTAGCAGCATTATACTTAAACGAACTTACGGTACTTTTTGCACCATCTTCGTTAACGCTGTATAGGTATTTTTTATCTTTTGTAACCGTTAAGTAGCTGGGATTTATAACTGCATCTGTACTTGATTTTAGCTTGGCTTCAAGGGTATTTACATTAAAATCATACACATAAATACCTTTGCTCTGGCAGGCATTGGTATAAGTGCCCACCACAAGGTTATAATTATCCTGTGCCGAGGCGGTTATTACGGTAAAAAGGGCTAAAGCTTTGATTAATTTCATTGTAGGTATATTATACCTGCAAAAGTAAGGTATTTAAGCAGTATGTAAAAATTGCCCTGCTATTTAACGTTTTCCATTAGGATAAAAATGTGTATTTTTGACAAACTTTCATACTAATGCAGTTTAAAAACACGCACATTATATAAATCTTGTTTT
>JAAXJD010000113.1 GCA_012270005.1 Flavobacterium sp.
GCTTTAGTGGCGGCGGTGCCGGAGGAAGCTGGTAGTCTAAAAAGAATAATTTTTATATTATATTGCAGCCGGGTATGAGCCCGGCTGTGTTATTTAACCGCATTTTGCATGAAAAAGTTTTTGATTTGCTTTATTGGTTTGTTTTCAATGGTGTCCTGCGGGCGTATGTTGGTTAAGGCGGCTTTGCTTACGTTTAAGCACCCTACACCGCATTATTATACAAACGGGGATAAAACGATAGTGTTTATCCCTATGATACACCTTAATAAAAAAGAGTTTTATGATGAGGTAAAGCAGTTAAATGATTCGCTTCGTAAGCAAGGCTATGTGTTTGTATACGAAAGTGTGGCGGCGTCTAAATCGTTAGACAGCGTTACGCTGGATACCTACAAGCGAAAATTCAGGCGGGTTGTGGGCTTTAATCTTACCAGCTATACCGATAAAAATAATGATGCCATGAAGCGCTATAGGGTAAAGGGTGCCATAAGTCAAACCATGAGCAATACCGGACTTAGCTTAGACACGGATATTAAGGGCGATGTAAGTATGGACTCATTAGTACGCCGTTACGAAAAAGAAAAAGGCGAAATTGTTTTGTATGAGTACGATCGCGAAACGCCGCTAAATAAAAAGTACAAAGGTAAACGCCTGCCGTCGTCGGAAAAAGAATACCTGTTAATGACCGTGCGAAACGAGGCCCTTGCCAATAAAATAACCGCGTTGCAGGATAAGAAAATCGTAGTATTGTATGGAGCACTGCACCGTAAAGGTATGTACGACAATCTTAAGAAAATTGACCCGAAGTGGAATGAGGTAAAGGCGGAAGATTTAAGGCAATCAGATTAAATTACAACAATAACGTATTGTTGCAGGGTTGCCCACCTTTTGCAATCATGTTTATTTAATGCAGAGTTTTTTTAAGCCGGAGAGGTTGCCGTTATAAATATTAGCATCTACTTTGCCTTCTATACCTATAATAGAGGCTTTGTCTGTAAATTGCCAAAAATCCCACTCTTTACGTATTTCGTCTTCAAAAAAACTATAATTGGCTATCCATAACGTGTAGCCTTTAAATTCTTTTTTAAGGAAATCCCCATGAAAACTTTGCCCACTGTATAATATGGGTTTTACACCATAGTGATTTTCTACCAGTTTTAACCAGCGTTTCAGTCCGCTTTTCAGGCTGTCTATGCTTTGTCCGTTAGGCATTTTTTCTATGTCTAGTACCGGCGGAAGATCGCCCTTGCTTAGCGTTACTCGTTTTATAAAATTTTCGGCTTGTTTTACAGAGTTTTCATCTGGGCGGTAATAGTGGTATGCCCCACGAATAAAGCCTGTGCGTTTAGCATGTTTCCAGTTACGTGCAAATTCATTGTCGCCGCGGCGTTTTCCGGCAGAAGCACGTATAAATACAAAGTCCAGAGGAAAATCGCCTTGATTTCGCTCTATACTGTCCCAATTTATTTTCCCTTGGTAGTGCGATACATCAAACCCAAAAATACGGTCTTTATGGCGGCTTACAATTTCATAAATACGCAGGTCGGCTATCTTTCGCTCTTCCTTTGTAAGTACAGTAATTTGTTTGTTGTTTATTTTGTTGAACCCCAGGTACACTAAAACCCCGTGCATAAAACGGTACGTTCAGCAAATAATAAATGTTATAAGCACCATATATACCGAGTATTTCAGTATGTTGAACGGGGTAAGTCCCTGCTTTTTTTTAGCGGTTTTTTTTCTAGGGGCGGCAGTCCTTTTAGGGGTAGCATTGCCTTGCACCGTTTTTGCAGGTGTACGTTTTGGGGCGGGCATGTTTAAAAAAGAAATTTATGCTTTGTGCCAAAGTTTATTTGTAACCAGCGATACCAGTACATATAAGATAATGATAAGCGGAATGGCAAGATAGTTAAGGAAAAACAACAGCAGTATAGAAAGGATAAGGAAGCTAAACTGTACTTTATTGGTTTTCCAGTTAAAGTACTTCAGCTTTAGCGAAAATAAAGGTATGTTACTGTTTAGCATAAAGGCACTGATAAAGCTTATAGCTACCAGTACGTATGGGTTGCTCAGTAGTTCAAATAGTACGCCGTCTCCATCGCTGTAGGCTTGTATAACCGGCAGGCTCATTATAAAAAGAGCGTTAGCAGGCGTAGGCAGGCCAATAAAAGAATTGGTCTGTCTGGTATCTACATTAAATTTAGCGAGCCTGTATGCCGAACCCAGCGTGATGATAAAACCTGCATAAGGCAGCAGGCCAAGGTAAAAGTTATCGCTTTCCAGGTTTAGTTCGGCCTGCATTTCGGCAATGCCGGCCAGCATCTGGAAAATTGCCATACCCGGTACCACACCGCTCGTAACCATGTCTGCAAGCGAATCTAACTGCAGGCCTATAGGGCTGGATACCTTTAGTGTACGGGCAAAAAAACCATCCCAAAAGTCAAAGAAAATACCCATGCATACCCAAAAGAATGCCATTTGCCAGTTGTTATTAAAAGCGTAAACAAGAGCTACAAGGCCCGATGCAAGGTTTAAAAGGGTAATAAAATTAGGAATGTGCTTTTTCAATGCCATTTTGGTTTAATTTTTCAATGCAAATGTAATACAATAAAGTTAATAGAAACGGAGTTTAGTAATTGAGATTTTTATGTCATATTTGCACAAATTTACCACCTTGGGACGATTACTAACTGCTATAGCCGTTTTTGCCGTATTTTCTGTAACTGCACAAACTACCCGTAAATATTCTAACGAATTTATGAGTATAGGTGTAGATGCGGCTGCTATGGGTATGAGTAATGCCGTTACCGCAAGTACCGGCGATGTTACATCCGGGTACTGGAACCCTGCCGGGCTTATGAACCTTACCGATAGCCAGGCAGCGCTTATGCACGCCAGCTATTTTGCAAACATAGCCCAGTATGATTATGCCGCTTATGCCCAGCCTATAGACAACAGCAGCGCATTTGCAGTATCGGCCATACGTTTTGGGGTAGATAATATAATGAATACCACCCAGCTTATAGATAGCCAGGGAAATATAGATTATAACCGGATAAGCCTGTTTTCGGCGGCAGATTACGGGTTTCTTTTAAGCTATGCGCGCAAGGCACCTATGAAGGAGCTAACGTATGGTGTAAATGCTAAGGTAATACGCCGCGTAATAGGAAAATTTGCCGATTCATGGGGGTTCGGGTTCGATTTTGGTTTGCAATATCGCACCAGGGGCGACTGGAAAATGGGTTTTATGCTGCGCGATATTACCACAACCTATAATGTGTGGGCCATAAATAAGGCCGAGTACCAAAAAGTAATGGACGCCGTGCCGGGGCAAAACCAGGAACTGCCGGAAACTACCGAAATTACATTGCCAAAAGCACAACTTGGCGTATCTAAAAAGTTTGAATTCCATGGCGATTACGCGCTATTGGCTTCGGCTAACCTAAATATGCAGTTTGCCAAAACAAACGACCTTGTAAACCTTGATTTTGTAAGCATAGACCCGGCTGTCGGGTTTGAGTTCAGTTACCTTGACCTTGCATTTTTACGTGCCGGCACCGGTAACTTTCAGTATGAGCAACAGCTGGATAGCAGCCAGCGTCTTACCTTTCAGCCTAACATAGGAGTAGGGTTTAAGTACCGCGGCGTGCAGATAGACTATGCCCTAACTGATATTGGCGACCAAAGTGCAGCGTTATATTCAAATATTTTTTCTCTTAAAGTAGATTTGGGTATCTTTAGGCGTTAAAAATCAATACCGCAAAACCATGCGTTTTATACCCCGTTTTTCATTTTTACTTCTTGTTTTATTGTATATGTTTCCTGTTTCTTTAAAAGCACAGGGGCAGTTGTCTGACCGCGCATTTGTATCGTTGCTTACCTGCGGGCCGGGCGAGGAGCTGTACTCGGTATTTGGGCACACCGCGTTGCGCGTTGCCGATCCCGAAACCGGTATGGATGTGGTGTTTAATTACGGTATGTTTGATTTTAATACCCCTTTGTTTTACCTTAAGTTTATAAAGGGCGACCTTAAGTATTTTGCATCCGCCGGCTCTTACCAGGATTTTGTATACACGTACCAATATTATAACCGCGATGTTTTTGAACAGCGCCTTAACCTTACCCAGGCGCAAAAACAACAGATTATAGATGAGCTTGCAGCTACTTTAAATTCAGATAAAAAATATTACACCTACCGCTATTTTGGGCGCAACTGTACCACTATGGTGGCCGATGTGCTTAACAACAGCCTGAACCCAAAGATTTCTCAGCAAAACGCAGATACCGGGAAAACTTATCGTAAAATAGTCTGCGAAAGGTTGCATAACAGCTTTTATGAGAGCCTGGGTATCAATCTTATTTTTGGTGCCAAGACAGATAATGTGCTTGGCGTGCCTTTTTTACCGGAGCAGCTTATGCAGGGGGTAAACCATTCTAAAACTGCTACAGGACAAGCGTTGACCCCCGGCACCGACACGGTGTATAAAAGTACAGCCGCACAAAGAATGTCCGGCTGGAATAATATATATACGTTTTTAGCGGTGTGCATCCTGCTTATATTTATTTCAAAAAACATAGTGGTAAGGCGTTCGCTTTATGCGCTATTAGGGCTTTTGGGCTTGTTTTTTTGTTTCGTGGGGCTGTATTCTTACCACACCGAAATAACGTGGAATTACAATGCGCTTCTGATTAATCCACTGCTGTTGTTGCTGTTGTATTTTAGCTTTGCCAAAAATCAGGAAGCCATTAAAAAGACAATCATTGTTATTGCTGTTTGTATTTTGGTGTATCTTGTTTATATGCTAAATAAACCACATTTACTTATGGTGCTTCCGATAGTGGTATTGGTGCTGTCTATGTTAGCACGAGAAATGCTGCCGTTTGTAAAACAAAAATTTCCCTCAAGGAGAAACGCGTAATCCTGCCTTTGTTTTTTTGTTAAATTTGTAGCGTAACGCCAAAACTATATCGCCTTGTTCTCATTTTTCAGTAAAAAACAAAAAGCTACTTTAGCAAGCCTCATACCCTCAGGGTTTGTAGACATACACTCGCACCTGCTGCCGGGTATAGACGACGGCGCCAAAGACCCCGATGACTCCCTTACGCTGATTAATACGCTGAAAGGTTATGGTTTTTCGCAATTTATTACTACGCCGCACGTGCTTACAGGCGTGTGGAACAACACGCGCGATGGTATATTGGCTACAGTAGAACAGCATAAGGCATTTTTACAACAACAAGGCATAAACGAACCGTTTAAGGCTGCGGCCGAGTATTTAATCGACGATGTTTTTTTAAAGCGGATTAAACAAGAGCCTCTGCTTACCTTAAAGGATAACTATGTACTGGTGGAAATGAGTTACCTCAATGCGCCCATGCAGTTGTATGAAGCCCTTTACGAAATGCAGCTGGAGGGTTACCAGCCCATACTGGCACACCCCGAGCGTTATTTGTTTTACCATCATAAGCAGGAAGAATACCAAAAGCTGAAGCGAGTGGGGTGCAAGTTTCAGGTAAACCGCCTTTAGGTTACGGGCGATTATGCTAAGCACGTTTGCGATATTGCACAAAAACTGCTCGATGAGGGGATGATAGACTTTGTGGGCAGCGATACCCACCATGAGCGTCATACAGCTGCTTTTCTTAATCCCGTGCTACTTAAAGATACTGCCCCGCTTGTTAAGGCAATGGAAAATAATGCCATGTTTGGCGGGGCGTAAGCCTAATTAACGCCTTTTTTGCCTTTCACAATAAATAACAATACCTTTGCACCTGCAATACAAGCCATTGTAACAATGGCTTTTTTTATTAAATGCAGTTTTAACTATGGCACATAAAGCAGGATTTGTAAATATTATAGGTAACCCAAACGTAGGTAAAAGCACGCTTATGAACGCGTTTGTGGGTGAGCGCCTCTCTATTATAACCAGCAAGGCACAAACTACCCGCCACCGTATACTGGGCATTGTAAATGGCGAAGATTTTCAGATGGTACTAAGCGATACCCCGGGTATTATAAAGCCCGCATACGAGTTGCAAAACAGTATGATGGACTTTGTAAAGACGGCCTTTGAAGATGCCGATGTACTTATATACATGGTAGAGACCGGTGAAAAGGAACTGAAAGATGAAGCGTTTTTCAGGAAGATTATCAATGCCAAGGTGCCGGTATTGTTGCTTTTAAATAAAATTGACAAGTCTAATCAGGAGCAATTAGAGGAGCAGGTAGCATTGTGGACAGAAAAGGTTCCGAATGCGGAAATTTTCCCGATAAGTGCGCTTGAAAATTTTAACGTGCAAAACGTATTCAGCCGTATTTTAGAGTTGCTTCCGGAGTCGCCTCCATACTACCCTAAAGACGCGCTTACCGATAAGCCGGAACGCTTCTTTGTAAACGAAACCATACGCGAAAAAATATTGCTTAACTACGATAAGGAAATCCCTTATGCCGTAGAGATAGAAACCGAGGAGTTTATAGAAGATGATAACATTATACGTATCCGTGCCGTAATTATGGTAGAGCGCGATACACAAAAGGGTATTATCATAGGCCATAAAGGCGCCGCCATTAAAAAAGTAGGCACCCAGGCACGCGAAGACCTGGAAAAGTTCTTTGGCAAACAAATCTTTATAGAAATGTTTGTGAAGGTAAATAAAGACTGGAGGACTAATAACTACCAGTTAAGAAGATTTGGGTATAACCAGAAGTAATTTCAGATTTTAAATATTTGTTTCAGGTTTCAGGTTTAAAGTTTCAGGTTGCCACTCAGAACTTTAAACCTGAAACCTGAAACTTGAAACAAAATGACTACTTTTGCAAAAAATTAAAATAAGCTGATGAATAATATCGTAGCCATAGTGGGGAGGCCTAATGTAGGGAAGTCTACCTTTTTTAACCGTTTGATACAGCGCAGAGAAGCTATTGTAGACTCTGTAAGCGGTGTTACGCGCGACCGTAACTACGGTAAAAGCGAATGGAACGGAAAGGAGTTTTCTGTTATAGATACAGGTGGATATGTAAAAGGTAGCGATGATGTTTTTGAAGGTGAAATCCGCCGCCAGGTAGAACTGGCGTTAGATGAAGCCGACGTAATTGTATTTGTTACCGATGTTGAGGAGGGTATTACCCCTATGGACGAGGAGGTTGCTAAGTTACTGCGTAAGGTTACCAAGCCGGTTATCCTTGCCATAAATAAGGTGGATAACGCCATGCGCGAAAAAGACGCGTTTGAGTTCTATAACCTGGGCCTTGGCGACTACTATACTATATCAAGCGCCAGTGGTAGCGGTACAGGTGAGTTGCTGGATGCCATTATAGAGGCACTGCCAGACCCGCAACCGGTAGATGAAAATGCCGAGGTGCTGCCACGTTTTGCTGTGGTAGGCCGCCCTAATGCCGGTAAGTCGTCGTTTATAAACGCGCTTATTGGCGAGGATCGTTTTGTGGTGACTGATATAGCCGGTACTACCCGAGATGCTATAGACACTACCTACAACCGTTTCGGGTTTAAGTTTAACCTTGTAGATACCGCCGGTATCCGTCGTAAGGCAAAGGTTAAGGAAGATCTTGAATTTTACAGCGTTATGCGCTCGGTGCGAGCCATAGAGCATAGCGACATTATATTACTGGTTATAGATGCTACCCGTGGTTTTGAAGGCCAGGATCAAAGTATTTTTTGGCTTGCCGAGAAAAACCGTAAGGGTATAGTAATCCTGGTTAACAAGTGGGATCTTGTAGAAAAAGATACCATGACTACCCGTGATTACGAACTTAAAATACGCGAACAGCTGCAGCCGTTTACCGATGTGCCTATTTTGTTTATCTCTGCACTTACAAAACAGCGTTTGCTTAAAGCGCTTGAAACTGCTGTAGAGGTATACGAAAATCGCAAGCAACGCGTATCTACCAGTAAGTTTAACGAGCTTATGCTGCCAATTATAGAAAACTATCCGCCGCCTGCGCTAAAAGGTAAGTACATAAAAATAAAATACTGTATGCAGCTGCCTACGCCTGTGCCACAGTTTGTGTTTTTCTGTAACCTGCCGCAGTACGTTAAAGAGCCATACAAGCGTTTTATAGAAAACAAGCTGCGTGAGCATTATAACTTTAGCGGAGTACCTATAGATATTTACTTCCGCCAGAAATAAAAAACAAAAAAGCGAATAGATTATCTATTCGCTTTTTTGTTTAATAAATTCGAGGTTTTTGGCCCTTTCGTGATTATATGTAAAGCCGGTTACATTTCCGGCTAAATCTCTTTTAAAGTTAATATCACCATATCTTGTGCCAAAATTGTCTTCTTCGGTTTGAACTATCCAGTCGGTTTTTCCATTGGAAAGGCTAATGTAAAGCAAACCTTCTTTAGTGAAGAAGGAGATGTTCTTTTTTAGTGCATTACAATGATACGAACCTTCGTATACCTTATAAGCAGGGTTTTCCGGCATTTTTTCAACACGACTGAAATCAGTTATTTCTTCGCCTTCAATACTTTTTATTTTCTGGGCTTTTCCGTCTTTAATATCGCTGAATACTATTGATATTGTTGTGTCTTCTAATGTAAAACGATGCTTTTCTGCCGTAGGGTTTAGTGTGGCGTTTACAGCTTCTGCAAGATAATTAAGAACAAGTTGTCCGTGGTTTTCCTCTATTAGTACATATTGGTTTTCACCCAATGTATACTTGCCGGTATAAACCGTAAAATCAGTTTTTACAACTGATGCAGCTTCGGAGGTCTTGGACGGATAGCGGTATGGAAAACCCAATATTTTGTTTGCCGAGGCTTTTAAAATATCATTTCGCTTAAAGTTGTCGTCGTTAGTAAGTATAATGGTTCCTACTTTGTCCTCGGGTAAATAACCTAAAAACGGGTGGTAACCCGAAACGTCGCCACCGTGTTGTATTATGGTTTTGGTTCCGTAGGGTGAAATAAATAAACCTTTTGTATAGGTAAGGTTTTCGTTTTTATAGGCATCATCTTCAGTCATGGATTTCCAAAACGCATCACCAAAAACACGGTGCGACTGCATTTCTACCAGCCATTTTTCTAAATCGTCCAGGGTACTGTATACACCTGCACCCGCTACGGCACGTTCATCCGGATTGGTAGGAGAAAACACATTGTTGTTTTTAGCATAGCCAACGGCCTTGTTTTTAATATTGTTTGCAGGTCTAAGGTAATAGGCAGTGTGCTTCATTCCTAACGGTTTGAATATGTTTTTACGCGCAAATTCGCCAATGTTTTTACCCGACACTTTTTCTGCAATCTGTGCCAGACACCAGTAGCCGGTATTACTGTAGCTCCATTTCTCACCCGGGGCAAAGTCAGGCTGTAGCCCCACCATCAGTTCTTTAATCTGAGCATTGGTGTATTCCTCACTTTCGTCACCCTGTATGGTAGCAAGTATGGGGAAATCTTTTAGCCCGCTGGTGTGGGTAAGCAGGTGTAATAGTGTGATTTTTTCTGCGTAGGCAGGAAATTCAGGGATATACTTGCGCAGGTTGTCGTTTAGGTTTAGCTTGCCTTGTTGTTGTAGTAATACAATGCATGCGGCGGTAAACTGCTTTGATGTTGATGCAAGGCTAAAAACCGTATTATCAGTGATTTTGATGTGCTTTTCAAGGTTGGCATAACCCGCATGGTTGTTGTATACGGTTTTGCCATCTTTAAGGATGCGTACCGAAAACCCGGGCACGTCTTTACCTTCATACGTTTTTACAATAGAATCTACCGGAGCGAAATAATCTTGCGCATGGGCAAAGAAAGAGGAGGCAAGCAAAGTTACCACCAACTGGGATTTGTTCATTTAGTTGATTTTCTTGATTGATGCGCAAATATAGGTTGTGGATAATGGCGCGGCAAATAATTAACAGGGGTTACTACTTTTTAGTACTTTGGTAAAAATAAAAACCGCCTTGAGAAATCAAGGCGGTCTGTATAATATTGGTGTTAATCTCTATAGTCTACTCAGCACACTTTAATGCGCACTTTTCTCCATCTATCGCAGCTGAGATAATTCCACCGGCATATCCCGCTCCTTCGCCACAAGGGTATAAGCCTTTTATGTGGAGGTGTTGCAGTGTTTCGGCATCGCGTGGTATACGTACCGGAGATGAGGTACGTGATTCCGGGGCGTGCAGTATGGCTTCGTTAGTAAAGTACCCTTTCATGGATTTGCCAAATTCACGGAAACCCTCACGCATGGTTTGGGTTAAAAAGCCCGGGAATACCTGCCCTAACTCTACCGAGGTAGTCCCCGGTACATACGATGTTTTAGGGATATCTGCTGAAACTTTAGTTTGCGAAAAATCAACCATACGTTGGGCTGGCACGCGCTGTGTGCCACCTGCCATGTGGAATGCTTTCTGCTCTATTGCCTTTTGAAATTCCATACCGGCAAGCGGGCCAAATTTAGCATACGGAGCAAAGTCTTCCAGCTTAAGCTCTACTACTATACCACTGTTTGCGGTATCCTGGTCGCGTTTACTGGGGCTCCAGCCGTTAGTAACCACCTCACCGGGGCTGGTGGCACATGGAGCGATAACACCACCGGGGCACATACAGAACGAGTACATACCGCGTCCGTTTACCTGTTTTACTATAGCGTATGCGGCTGGTGGCAGAAACTCGCCACGACCCTGGTTGTAATCGCAACTGTATTGTACGCTGTCTATAAGCTTCTGCGGATGCTCGGCACGAACGCCCAGAGCAAACGGTTTGGCTTCTATAAATATTTCTTTTCTGTGTAGTAGTTCAAAAATGTCACGTGCCGAATGGCCTGTGGCAAGGATGAGTTGCCTCGCATGAATGGTGTCGCCTTTTTGGGTCACTACGCCGTCTACCTCATTGTTTTTAATCAGTATATCTACTACTTTGGTGTCAAATAATACCTGCCCGCCAAACTCAATAATCTTTTCGCGCATTGCCTTGATTATTTTAGGGAGCTTGTTGGTTCCTATATGCGGATGTGCTTCCACCAGTATTTCAGGCGATGCCCCAAAGCCTACAAACAGTCTTAGTATACGGTCTACATCGCCGCGTTTTTTACTGCGTGTGTATAGTTTGCCATCGCTATAGGTACCAGCACCACCTTCGCCGTAGCAGTAGTTGCTTTCGCCGTTTACAATGTGGTCGCGGTTTATGGCTTTCAGGTCACGGCGGCGTTCCTGTACGTCTTTACCACGTTCCAGTACTATGGGTTTTAAGCCGAGTTCTATCAGTTGCAGCGCGGCAAACAAACCTGCCGGACCTGCGCCCACTACAATAACCTCGCGGGCATTACTCACGTCCTTGTAATCGGGTAGGGGCATGGTGGTTTCGTGGTATTCCTCATTGTGGTATACCGCTACTTTTAGGTTTACTTTAATGGTACGCTGGCGCGCGTCTATACTGCGCTTCAGTATGGCTACATGTTTAATGTCGGAAGGGCTCACGTGCATCAGTTTCGCTACGTGTGCGGTAAGCAAAGGCATTTGTGCAGCCACTTCGGGCGCCACCTGAAATAGAAGTTCTTTCGGCATGGCGCAAAGGTAATTATTTTTGGTTGATGGTGGTCGGTTGTTAGTTGTTGGTTAAGATATGTGCAAAATTAGGTGTGCTGCCCACCCTTTTTGTGTTTTACGCTATCTTTAACGATAAAAGGATTTCCATGAAAAAGTTTTTGTTAGTGATACTTGTTTTGGTTTTCGGTTGTAGTACCGGAGGAAGGAAACTTGCGCTTGGAACATACCGAATTAAGTATGCTTCCTACGGAATGTTTGGAACAACCATAGACCTTAAAGCAGACAGTACTTTTGTGAAAAACTTCAGCGGAGATATGATGAATGATAACTCCTATGGGAAGTGGTTCGTTGTAAAAGATACCCTCGTGCTTTCGTTTGACACAATAAACCATCCCAAAAGCAGATACAAGGAGCAAGAGAAATACGGTATTAAAGGGAATAAGCTTATTTCGCCTAATATGCTTGTTGAGTTGTTTAAAAAAAGAGGTATTTGGGATACGCTATCTCCAAAATACAAGAGGATGGTTAAGAAATACAAGGATAAAACCATGATAGATTTTAAAGGAACAATGCGCAAGAATTATTACATATTAGTTGAATAATTCTTCCGGAATGCGCCTTTTAGCTGAAAACTTAGACTGCGACTGAAAACTACTCTCCCTTCTCCTCAAAAGCATGTAGCGCAAAACTCGCTAACCAGTGTTCGCCTTCGTAATTACCATCTACAATGGCGGGTAATGAATAGGTAAGGTGCCTATCGGCAAGGTCTTTAAGATGTCCCAGTTGCTTAGGGTATTGGTGGACAAGGCGGTAAAAATTCCAGGCACGACTAAAGTTAAGTCCGTCCAGGTGTACCAGGTGGCCGTCGGTGCGGTCTGAGACTACGCCGGGTTCCCATGTGTATTTTTTGTCGAACAGCCTTGGGGCAAAATCCTTCAGCCATTTTATAAAATCTTTTTCAGGGAGTATGCGTTGCATAATACCAATTTCCTCAAGGCAGGGCGACAGGAAATCGGTGCCGCTGGGTTCCCAGTCAAACGGACAATTGGCATCGTTTTTAAACAGGCGCAGCGCGTTTTCGCGAATGCTGTTTTGCAGGGCGACATTGTTTGCATGTACGGCATAATCCCACGCCAGCGACAACCCGAAAGCGGTATTGGTATGCGTACCTACCCGCAGTGCGTAGTTAAGTTTTGGCAAAAACTCTATATATCGTTCTGCTAATAAATCAGTAAGCGGTTGCAGGTTTTGCGCCAGCTGTTGTGCAAAGGGTTCGTTATAGGTGTCCAGCTCCTGTTGCAGCTTTAGCAACCATGCCCAGCCGTAGGTGCGCTCGTATGATTTTTCGTGTTTTTTGTTGAGGTAGGCAATTTCCTGTGCTATATTTTCCTTACTAAGGTTTACGGTAAGTTTGTTGATAATTTCCTGCCTGTTGTCAAGGTTAGGGAAATGCTTTAGCAAGTACACCAGGCTCCAGTGCCCGTGTACCGACGAGTGCCAGTCGAAACACCCGTAAAATACAGGATGCAGTGTTCTAGGGCTGCCCAGCTCGGAGGCATCGGCAAGGAGCTGGCTCAGTTTATTGGGGTATTCCTGTTGCAGGCATTTTAGCGGCAAGCGGGCAAGACCGTTGGCGCGCTCTGGGGTAAGCTGTTGTGCAAACGATGTGGTTACAGTAAAAAGCAGGGCAGGAAAAAGGTATTTCATTATGCTGAGTTTGTTTTCAAAAATAGTGAATAAACTCGCTACCTTTGCACAAACATTTTACCATGAGCAGACAAATCAAGTTAATTTGGGATTTTCGCGGGCCTGGTGCAGCGCGTACAGCAGAGCATCATGAAATTCATCTTAAAGAATACATTGCCATAGAAAAACTGCCGCTAAACATAACCGGTTACACCGAAGTTAACGATATGTATGCTACGGCATGGATGGTGGTAACCGACGAATACATGATTGCCGTGCGCGATGCCCTAAGGCCGCACAGAGGAGAAGTATATTCTGCCGAGTAGTTCCCGAGTGCGTAATATTGATGGTAAATCCGATTGAAAAATGCCTGCGAATGTTAAATTTAGCTATTCGGCTGTATATTAACGGGTATTTTTTTGCAGGGTGTGTACTAAAAGTATTATTTCGCAGTTAAAATAATACCAATCTTACAAAAACCATCAATGCGCCACATCTTACTTATTGTGTTACTGGCAGTACCATGCCTTTTATTTAGCCAGAATGTTACCCTTAGCGGAAAAATTATCGACTCGCAAAAGCTACCGGTTGAAGCAGCTACCGTGTACCTTAATTCGGCTAAAGATTCTACCCTGATTGATTACACCATTACCGATAAAAACGGGCAATGGCATCTTAAAACCAAAGCGCTAAAAACAGCGGCTACCCTAAAAGTTTCGTTTGTAGGCCTTAAAACTTACGCTAAAAAGCTCGATGCCATTACTGCTGATGTTGATTTTGGTACCGTTACCCTGGAGGATAATGCCAAGGTACTGGGCGAAGTAGTAGTAGAAGGCGAAATCCCGCCGATACGGGTAAAAAAAGATACTCTGGAATTTAACGCCGCCTCTTTTAACGTAAAGGCCGATGCTAACCTTCAGGAGCTGCTTAAACAGCTGCCGGGTCTTGAAATTGCTGCCGATGGCAAAATGACCATTAACGGTAAGGAGGTAAACCAGATATTAGTAAACGGTAAACCGTTTTTTGATAAAGACGGCAAAGTAGCCTTACAAAACCTCCCCGCAGAAATAATCAATAAAATACAGGTAACCTCTACCAAATCAAAGGAGGAGGAGCTTTCGGGGCAAAAGGCTACCGGAAATAACGCCAGTATTAATGTAACTATAGATGAGGATAAGAACAAGGGTATGTTTGGCCGGGGAACGGTAGGGTTTGGTACCAGCGGGCGGTACGAAAACAGCCTTTTGGCCAACTACTTTAAAGGCGACCGTAAGGTAAGTGTATTGGCTAGCTCTAATAACATAAACGCCATAGGTTTTTCTATGGACGAAATTTTTGACAACATGAGTGGTGGCCGCAACCAAAGTATGTGGAGTAACGGCAGTAGCTTTAATATTAACGGCATGCAGTTTGGCGGCGATACCGGTATAACCCGCTCTAATATTTTCGGGCTTAATTATGCCGATAAATGGGTAAAAGGTTTTGACGGTGGCGGCAGTTATTTTTATTCTGATGGTAAAACAGATAACACAAACAGGTCTACCGAAACCAACTTTGTAACCAAAGAAAATGAAAGCGACGAGGACCTGAGCTACGTTAACAAAAACGAAAATGTATCAAGGGCTTACCGATATTCCCACAATTACAATACAAACTTTAGCATTGCCGCCGATTCTACGTTGTCGGTATATTTTGAACCGAAATTTGTAAGGGGATATACCCGTAACAATACACAGGCACAGCAAACGGTAAACCGACTTACATCGGGCTTATTGCTTACCGATACACGTGGTGAATATGCTAATGAAACCGATAACAAATCGTTTTCTAATATGCTGGTGGTTAACAAGTCATTCCGTAAAGATAAAAGCAGTGGTGTAAGCCTTGATGTGCGGAATGAAAACACCCTGGCAGATGGTTATGTGCTTAACAACACCGCTACAGACAGCTATGATTACACAGGCGGTACTCCTACAGTATCTCAGATTGGCAGAAATATTTTGCGCCGTAACCGTCAGAAGAAAGATGAGTACATTGCTGAGGCTAAGGCGTACACAAAACTAAAAGATAGTATTGCGCTAAGCGTGTCTATGGTATATAACAATGTGCGCAATACAGAAAACAGGCGCGGCTTTAATTACAATGGCACCGACGTTGATTATACTTCGTTTAACGACGCCATGAGCGGCTTTTTACGTGGGTCCGAACAGCGTTTTTCGCCAAGGATAGGCGTTGGCAGGGAAACTTCTAAAATGTGGGCAAATGTAGAAGGTGGTATGCGTTTTATAGATTTTAAAGCCGATGGCGTGTATACCGGTACCGTAACGGCAATAAATAAGGATTATCTTAGACCTTATGCCGTTGCTCAGTTAAGCTACCATCTTACCAAAACCAAGTCGATATGGGCCAGCTATAATTATGATGTTACCCTGCCGCAGGCATCGCAACTATTACCGGTTCAGGACATATTTAACCAGTTATCGTCTAACACCGGATACCTGGATTTAAAACCAAGCGAAACGCATAACGTTTATTTGAATTTCAATGATTATGACTATGCCAACCGTAGCGGTTATTCCTTTTATGGAGGGTTTAATTACAACACGAGGGCAATAGTGGGCTATTCTGAAATTAATAACAATGCCATTTCTCAAAACAGCTACCGCAACGTAACCGATACATACAATAGTTGGTTTGGGGGCTATTGGTCTAAATCGTTTAAAAAAGAGGCACATTCGTTTAAACTTAATATGGGTTTATACGGCGGTTACAGTGCCGATAAAGGTTACTTAAACACTAAGCCTTATGAGGGCAAATCACTGTCGTTAAGCCCTAATGTTAATGTTACCTACAAGTATGGCGAACTGCTTACCGTAAACCCGTTTTATGAGTTTGAAATGAATAAGACTAACTACACCAATTACGCAGTTAGTTCGGCATCATCGAGCATACATAAACTGGGTATAAATACCACCAGCTATTGGCCGAAGCATATAGTAATGGGGCACGATTTAGCGTATTCTTACAACCCGCAACAGGCATCGTTCCGTAAGCAATACTATTTGTGGAATGCCAGTATAGGGTACAGTTTCTGGAAAGACCAGCTTACCTTTAAAACTAAAGTGTATGACTTGCTGAACCAAAACCAGGGGATAACCCGTACGGTTTCGGCGCGTTCTATATCGGAACAGGAAAATACCGTACTAAAACGCTACGTTATGTTCTCACTGAGCATTAAACTAGATAAGTTTGCGGGTAAAAAGCAGGCCGCAGAGGGTAGTGTTATAAGTTTTTAACCCTGATGATTTAAATTTGGGATAAAAAAATTGAAATGCCCGTTAAACCACCGGGCCTAAAATAGGTCTTTATTAAACAAGACCTATAACAAAACCTATCGAATGAAAAAACTATTCCTTTTTATCCTGCTCCTGGCAGGCTGTGTCTTTGGCTACAGCCAGTCGGTTACCTTTAAAGGCAGCGTACAGGATCCGGGCGGCTTACCCCTTGAGGCTGCTACGGTATATATACGCTCTGCTAAAGATTCTACCCTTATAGATTACACTATTACAGACAATAAGGGTAACTGGCAAATGAAATCCCGCGGGGTATCCCAACCGTTTTTGCTTAAAGTTTCGTTTGTGGGGTTTGGCAATTACGAAAAACGCTACGAGCCTTTAGCGAAGGATACTGATTTTGGTGTAGTGAAACTTACGGATAAGAGTACCGAGCTTAAAGAACTGGTAATACAGGCAGATATACCACCTGTCAGGGTAAAGAAAGATACACTTGAGTTTGATGCTGCATCGTTTAAAGTACGGCCTGACAGTAATGTGCAAACCCTGCTAAAACAGCTGCCCGGCGTAGATATAGATGCTTCTGGTAAAATTACAGTAAACGGAAAGCAGGTAAACCAAATACTGGTAAACGGTAAGCCGTTTTTTGACCGTGATGGAAAAATAGCACTACAGAGCCTGCCGGCAGAACTGATTAAAAAAATCCAGGTTTCGGATTTTAAGACCAAAAAAGAGGAACTGCAAAAAAAACAGGCCGATAGCGATAATGCCAGCATTAATCTTACTATAGACAAGGATAAAAATAAGGGTGTATTCGGTAGGATTACGGGTGGGTACGGTACTAATGACCGCTATGAAGCAAACGGACTAATTAACTACTTTAAAAACAACCGTAAGATTAGCCTGTTAGCGTCGAGTAATAACATTAACGCCTCGGGCTTTAGTAACGACGATATTTTTGACAGTATGGGTGGCGGCCGTAATATGATGATGTGGACTAACGGCAGTGGAACCACGTACGTTAACGGCGTTCCGGTAGGTGGTGGCGGTAATGGTATTACGGTAACCAATATTGCCGGTGTAAATTACAGCGATGAGTATAAAAAAGGGTTTGACCATTCGGCAAGTTATTTTTACAATGATACCGATACTAAAAATAACACCCGCAGCCGTAACGAAACCTTTCTTACCGATGCAAACGGAGCGGCCACAGGCGAAAGCCAGATAACAAACAGCGCGTCTGACAGCCGTAGCATAAACACTTCTCATACCGCTAATACAGAGTTTGACATTAAGCCTGATAGTACATCCACAAATAATTTCAGGCCAAAATTTGTACGTACCGATACAAGCCGTGCTACAAGGAATACACAAAATACCACAGACCAGTTGGGCAACCTGCTAAACGAGAGTAGTGGTACTACCAGTAACGATGCGCTTAGTACGGCCTTTAGCAGTACCCTTACGTATAACAAAGTGCTGGGCAAGCGCGGGCGCGCATTTAGTGCGGAGTTTAGCAACAGCAACAATAATACAGATAGTGACTACTATAACATTACTAATACTTCGTTTTACAACACAGGTACCACAGATAACAGGAACCAGCTTCAGCGAAGCAGAAGCCTGCGGGATAATTATAACATAGACGTATCTTATACAGAGCCCGTAACCGATTCTTTAAACCTGGAAATAGGTTCGGTCTACAAATGGTCTTCAAGCACAGACGACCAAAAGGGGTACAATTTTAATCCGGCTACAGGCGCCTATGATAACGAAGCCGATGTTATTACCACTTATTTAAATTCTACCACGGTTACCACAAATCCGTATGCCAGCCTGCGCCTGGATAAGAAAAAGTACAACATTACCCTAAAGGCAGGTACAGGTATTTACAGTTTTGATAACTACGGCACCTACATGGGTAGCGATTATAAAGTGAATAAAAACTACGTGCTGCCCACCGCTAATGCACGGTTTAGGTACAATTTTGCCAAAAGTAAGCGCCTTACGTTAAGTTATAATTTTAATACCTCGTTTGCTTCAGCATCGCAGTTGTTGCCAATTTCAGATCTTGGTAATGCGCTAAGTACCACAGTAGGTAACCCTGACCTGTCTCCCGAAAAAAGCCATAACATATCGTTGTACTTTAATAACTACAACTTTGCCACGCGTTCGGGCTATTCGTTATACGGCGGAGGTACCATTAACGAAACCCAGATTGTAAACTACACCAGCCTGGCCGATAACGGTAAGCGTACTACTACCTACGAAAATATAAACGGAGGGTATTCCAGCTATTTTGGTGGTAATTATAATAAAAATGTAAAGTCAGAATCGGGTAACAATCTACGGTATACCATTGGTTTAACCGCTAACTACAGCCGCAGCCTGGGGTATCTAAACACCCGCCTGTACAGTGCTAACCGGTTTTCGTTAAGCCCAACGGTAAACGTTAACTATGATTTAGGCGAAGTACTGACCATTAACCCAAGTTATACCTACAATATTAACGATGCCCAGTACACCAATTATTCGGTGGGGCAGGTGAGTAATTTTGTGCATAAGGCATCGCTTATTATAACCAATTACTGGCCTAAGAACTTTGTAATGGGTAATGACTTTACCTATACCTACAACTCTCAGCTTTCGGCAGGGTACAGGCGAGATTTCTTTTTGTGGAATACCAGCATTGGCTACAACTTTTACAAAGAACAGTTTCTGTTTAAGGTAAAAGTATACGATATACTCAACCAAAACCTTGGCAACAGCCGTACCATAAGCGCTTCCGGTATTACTGATTTACAAAATACGGTGCTTAAGCGTTACGCCATGTTCTCTCTTACGTGGAAGATAAACAACTTTGGCAATAAAAAACGCGGCTCTCAGGGAGGTATGCCGGGCAGGGGAGGCATGCCGGGTGGCGGCCGTATGCGCCGTATGCCTTAAATTCCCGAATCTTTACCGGTTCCTCGCTGCTATTTAAATATAGCGGCTATATTTGCATTGTATGCTGTTTACAACCACAACTTTTGCAGTATTTTTCCTTATTGTTTTCGCGGCTTATTACCTGGCCGGTGAAAAAAGAAGGCATTGGCAAAATGTACTACTGCTTGCCGCCAGCTATGTTTTTTATTGCTGGTGGGATTGGCGTTTTGGTTTTTTACTTGCGTTTTCTACCGTACTGGATTTTGCCTGTGCGCATGCCATAGTAGTGCATTCAAAAAACAGGAAAGCATGGCTTGGTATAAGTATTACGGCAAACCTTTTGTTGCTGGGGGTATTTAAGTACTATGATTTCTTTGCGTCTTCGTTGGCGGGGCTAATCACAGGCATGGGCTTATCGGTACACCTACCGTTGCTAAAACTAATTTTGCCGGTAGGTATTTCATTTTATACATTTCATGGTCTTTCCTATATAATAGATGTGTATAATAAACGCCTTAATCCGTGCCGGAATATAGTAGACTATAGCCTTTTTGTAAGTTTTTTTCCGCTACTGGTTGCTGGCCCTATAGAAAGGGCTACCCACCTGCTTCCTCAGATACAAGCCAAACGTAGCTTTAATTACGGTTTGGCAGTTAATGGCTTACAGCAGTTGTTGTGGGGCTTGGTAAAAAAACTTGTAATAGCCGATAACTGCGCTTATTTTGCTAATTACATCTTTGGGCACTACACCACACTTCCTGCTAGTAGCCTTTTACTTGGCGCGTTGTTTTTTTCGTTTCAGATATATGGAGATTTTTCCGGATATACAGATATAGCCTCAGGAGTAGCCAAATTACTGGGTTTCCGTTTGCTGCGTAATTTTGATTTCCCGTACTTTTCAAGGAGTATAGCCGAGTTTTGGCGTAAGTGGCATATTTCGTTAACCTCCTGGTTCAGGGATTATTTATACATACCGCTGGGCGGTAGCAAGGAGGGCAGGGCACGTACAGTACGAAATGTATTTATAGTATTTTTAGTAAGCGGCCTTTGGCACGGGGCGGGATTTACCTTTATAATATGGGGTTTACTGCACGCCCTCTATTTTTTGCCCGGATTATTTTTGTCCCGAAATCGCGAATATGCCAGCCAGCCTGTTGCCGAAGCTAAAGTATGGCCTTCGTGGATAGACCTGATAAAAATGAGTACAACGTTTGGTTTGGTCACCCTGGCATGGATATTTTTCCGGGCGGAGAGTTTGGTGCAGGCAGCAGGCTACTGTAAAGGCTTGTTGAGCCTTTCTTTGTTTTCGGTACCATTACTTTATAATTTTCCGTATGCTGCTACTACGCTGTTACTGTTGGTAGGTTTCATAATAATAGAATGGCGCGGGCGTAACCGCGAGTTTGCAATTGAAGGAATGGCAAAAGATAAACCAAAGCTTCTACGCTGGGTACTGTATTGTTTTTTGGTTTTTGCGGTACTGTTTTTTATGAATACAGATAAAACTTCATTTATTTATTTCAGGTTTTAAGTATGAAAAAGTTTCTGAAAAATATAGCCTTGTTTACTCCGCTGTGTGTGGTGCTTTATTTTCTGTTATTAATTATAATGGGAGAGTTTGCGCCACACTGGCTGTACAGTAACCTGAGATATACAAGGGGATATAGCGACACGGGTTTACGTATTGCCGATATAAATAATACGCCACCGCCCGATATTTTGGTTTTAGGATCATCTCATGCTTATAGGGAATTTGATCCGCGTATTTTTCGTCAATACGGTTACACCATGTTTAATCTGGGTTCCAGTTCGCAAACGCCGGTGCAAACCGGGCTGCTGTTGCAGCGTTATTTAAAGAAATTAAAACCACGTTGTATTATATATGAAGTTTATCCCGGTACATTTTCTGTAGACGGTGCTGAGGGCGCTGCCGACCTGATTTCTAATGATACTGTTAAGGCCGATATGCTTAACATGGCATTTGGGATAAACGATATTGTGGTGTACAATACCCTCGCCTTTGCATGGTATCGTCAGGTTACCCACCGGGATCATACAGAAATGCAACAGATATTAGATAAGAACGATACCTATGTGCAGGGTGGCTATGTGGAACGAAAGATGGAATTTTACACTCCCGATATACCTAAGGGTAAACCCATAAAATGGAAGTTAAAAAACAAGCAGTTTACTGCCTTTGCGCAAAACCTGGCTTTTATAAAATCGCAGCGCATACCTTATGTACTGGTATATGCTCCCATACCGCGTGTAAGTTACAGCCGTTGCAAAAATAACAATGAGTTTAGCGAGAGAATGGCTACTTACGGGCCTTATTACAACTTTAACGGTAAGGTGCCGCTTAATGACTCATTGCACTTTTTTGATAACAACCACCTTAATCAGCAGGGGGTAGCGTTGTTTAACAAAGCACTCCTTTCGGCAGAGACTGTATTGCCTTTAAAGCAAAAGCCGCTTAAGTAGCGGCTTTTGTGTTTTTTATTCTTGGGTTGTTGTAGTACTATCTGTTGCGGTGTCGGTAGTTGCGTCTACAGTTTCTGCCGCAGTTGTTTCTTTACCGGGCCTTGGCGCATAAAAGTCGATTTTCTTTTTACGAAGCTCAAAATTTTGCCCCAGGTATACTTTACGTACCATTTCGTCGCTGGCCAGGTCTTCCGGTATACCGGCCTTAAGTATACCTCCTTCAAACATAAGGTAGGTTTTATCTGTTATGGCTAAGGTTTCCTGCACGTTGTGGTCTGTAATCAAAATACCTATGTTGCGGTCTTTTAGCTGGGCTACAATACGCTGAATATCTTCTACCGCTACGGGGTCTACACCTGCAAACGGTTCATCGAGCAGAATAAACTTAGGGTCTGTAGCCAGCGCACGGGCTATCTCTGTACGGCGGCGCTCGCCACCGCTTAGCAGGTCGCCACGGTTAGTACGAATGTGCCCCAGTGAAAACTCATCGATAAGCGCTTCCATTTTTGCTTCCTGTTCTTTTTTAGAAAGGTTAGTAAGTTGCAGCACGCTCATAATGTTATCTTCAATACTCAGCTTACGGAATACCGATGCTTCCTGGGCAAGGTACCCTATGCCGTATTGTGCACGCTTGTACATAGGGAAATTAGTAATCTCGGTCTGGTCCAGGTATATTTTGCCGCTGTTAGGCTTTACAAGCCCTACAATCATGTAAAACGAAGTGGTTTTACCGGCACCGTTGGGCCCCAGCAAACCCACGATTTCGCCTTGGTTTACCTCAACCGAAATGCCTTTTACCACACTACGGCCCTTATATGTTTTGATTAAATTGTCTGCCCTTAACTTCATGGTTGTAATTGTTTAATGTAGCAATTTTTAAATGTACCAATTAATACGCTAACGCGTTGCTACATTAAATAATTGATACACTGTTACATTATTTTGATGCATTTTCCTCTAGCGCTTCCCAAAACTCGTAAGCGCGGCGCAGGTGCGGTATTACTATGGTGCCACCTACAAGGGTAGCTATGCTTAGCGCTTCCATAACCTCAGCTTTTGTAAGCCCTTCTTTATAACTGGTTTCCAAGTGGTATTTTACACAATCGTCGCAGCGTAGTACGGCACTAGCCACCAGCCCCAGAAGCTCCTTGGTTTTTACATCAAGCGCGCCTTCCATGTAAGCATTGGTATCCAGGTTAAAAATACGCTTAATTACTTTATTATCATCTGCCAGAAGCTTTTCGTTCATTTTCTGGCGGTAGTCGTTAAATTCGTTTACTAAGTTTGCCATTATTCAGCAGTTTTAGGGGTTTTATTAGTTCGGGCCGCTATAAGTATACTGGCCTCATATAAAATTACAAGCGGTATGGTTACGGTCATTTGGCTCACTACATCGGGCGGGGTAACTATAGCAGCTACAATAAGTATGATAACCAGTGCATAGCGCCTGTATTTTCTTAAAAATGCTGCGGTAACCAGTCCCATTTTTGCAAGGAAATAAATAATCACCGGTAACTCAAACGCTAGGCCGCACGATAGTACCGTGGTTTTAACCAGGCTAAGGTACGAGTCTAGGTCTACGTTATTTACAACAATGTCACTGATCTTATAGTTAGCCAAAAAGTTTATTGAAAGCGGCATAATCAGGTAATACCCAAAAACCACACCAAGGAAAAACAACAGCGAAGTACCGGTAATAAAAGACACTGCGCCTTTACGTTCTTTTTCATATAGTGCCGGACTTATAAACTTCCATATTTGATACAGGATGTACGGAAATGCTATGATAATACCTGCCACAATAGCCGTCCAGATGTCTGTAGTAAACTGCCCGTCCATATTACGGCTAATGATGGTAACCGGAATTTCGGTAACGCAAAAGCTTTTATCGAGGTCGTATTTGTTAGCGGCGTCGCAAAAAATACGGTATGTAACAAAGTCGCCCTTAAGCGGCGCGAAAATTACATCGTCAAAAATTTCGCGGCTAAACGTAAAGGCTATTATCGCGCCTATAAGTATACCTGCGCTGCTGCGTACCAACAGCCATCGTAATTCTTCTAAATGATCCAGGAACGACATTTCGCCTGTACTGTTCTTTTCTTTTGCCATAAATGCAATTATCCTTTTTTATATTTTGCCATGCGCTCGTATACACGTGCCGGCACCTTGTTCATATCCTTGCCCTGAACCTTCATGAGCTCCAGGTATTTTTTGTAGGTATCAGCGGCAAGTTCCCTGTACCTTTCATTAATATACATATCCCAATGCACATCGGCAAGGTTAAGCCATGCCACCGCCCTGTCCGGGAACTTACGGGTTATATCGCCCCGCAAAGTTACGCAAGAAGAGCCAACCCCACGCTCTCCTTTTAAATCTGAAAGCAAAAATTCTGACATATAATACGCAATATCGTTGTATTGCTGCACATTAGCCCTAGTTAATGGAGTTGTATCCTGCAAAGCGAGTATTTCACCATAATCCGGCAAAAGCGCACAACCGTTGCGAAAACAGCCCGGGCTTCCCTTGTCAGAAAGCCGTTTAAGCAACCCCTGCAATGTAAACTTTCGCTTAAAACTGTAGCTGTGAAATGCATAATCTCCCGATAATTCAAACCGTTCAAGCGCATATAAATAATTAGTATCTGCGGGGTAAAAATCCTCCTCAAAGTTACAGATTGCTTCAGGTACGCCCTTATTACCTTTTCTACTGGTATGGGTGGTATAACGGTATTTTACAAGGCCCGCAGTATTGTACTTTTTTGAAAGCACAAAATAGTAGGTATAGGTTTTTACATCTGTTCCCCTATATACAGGTGTGGCTACCAGAAGCGTATCGCCGCTAAAACGAATATAATTTTTCGCGTTTTTATCCTTAAGCAGCCACATGGCGTCGGTATTGCCGTAAGTAATTTCTTTTTTCGTCCAGTCTATGTTGTACATTTCAGGCTCACCATCGGCATTAAGGTCTAATGTTTTTTTATATTTAGTGGTGGGTACAAATCCTGATTTCCAGTTAAACGCAGGAGCCTTTACTTTTAAAACCGGGTCTACATACGTGTCATAGTCGGTAAGCGGTTCAGTACGCACAAATTTGTGAAACTCCAATAATGTTTTACCGGTTTGGTCTATGAAGGATAATGAAGGTTTATTGTTGTTACGGGCAACACTCATAATATGCTGATTATTCAACCAGTCATTAATGTAGTACGTATTTGCCTGCTCTGAATCAGGATCGAAATAACCGTCATCCACAAACTTGTCTCCTGATATGTAGTACAAACTAAACGCCTGGTATTCTTCCACATATTGCTTGTAAACAACGCAATACGCCTTTGCAGATTCAGAATAAAACAGATTCAGTTCGTTCTGAGGGTCATCAGTACCATCCATTATCCACTCGCTGATGGGTTTGCCGTTCATGGTAAACCGCGACATTGACCAGCAGGTAAAAGCGCAAGCCTCATCATGAATAGCTATCTGAATGCTAAGCTGCCCGTGTTTAACCTGGCAGTATATAACATCGTCCTGCGCCCTGTATTCATAGGTAGGCGTTACCCTCTTAAAATCGGTAATATTTTGGGCAAAGGCAAAAGGGATGGCAAAAAGCCAAAGCAGGGTAATCAAAATAGTTACAACCTTTCTTTTTGCCATAAAATGGTTTTATACAACTCCTTCTTTTAAAATATCGTGCAGGTGCAGTATGCCTTTATATTCGCCGTTATCTATAACAACCAGCTGTGTAATGGCGTGGTTTTCCATAGTGTTAAAGGCATCAATAACCATGGCTGCAGCACTTACTGATTTTGGATTTTTTGTCATTATGTCTGCTGCTGTAACCCCCGCAATGTTATCGCGGTCGTTAAGCATGCGGCGCACGTCGCCATCGGTAATCACACCCACTACTGTTCCGTTTTCTATAACCGCAGTAACCCCCAGCCTTTTGTCTGAAATTTCGTGTATGGCCACCTTTACGCTGTCGGTAGGTTTTACCATAGGTTTGCGTGTTACATCGAGCAGGTCTTGTACGCGGAGCAACAGTTTTTTACCCAGTGCACCCCCTGGGTGGTATTTTGCAAAATCATCGGGCGTAAATCCTCTTAGCTCCATAAGGCAGGCTGCCAGCGCATCGCCTATAACCAGCTGTGCCGTGGTGCTGTTCATGGGTGCCAGGTTTAGCGGGCACGCCTCTCGTTCTACATACGAATGAAGTACAAGGTCGGATTCTTTTGCGAGGAAAGAATTTTTATTCCCCGTCATGCCCACCAGTGTATTGCCAAAACGCTTAATAAGCGGGGCAAGGGCTTTTATCTCGGGGCTGTTGCCGCTGTTGCTTATACAAATAACCACATCGCCGGGCTGTACCATGCCCAGGTCGCCATGAATGGCTTCTGCGGCGTGCAAAAATAACGATGGGGTGCCGGTGCTGTTTAGCGTAGCCACTATCTTGGCAGCTATAAGTGCGCTTTTACCAATACCGGTAATTACGGTACGGCCTTCTGATTTGTATATGCGGTTTAAGGTTTGTGTAAAGTCGTCTTCCATGTAGCTGGCAGGTTCAGCAATGCTCTCACGTTCAGAAAGTTTGGTTTTCCTGGCAGTAGCCAGTATTGCTTCTGTATCAGTCAATCGATCGAAATATTTAAAGTAAGTTGCTGTTATAAAAGATTTTTGTATCTTTATTCTCTGCAAATTTATGTAAATTACTATTATTGAAATAATGAAATCGACCGAAATTGACTTACATAAAGAGTTAAAAAAATATTTTGGTTTTGACACGTTCAAAGGCCTGCAGGAAGATGTGGTGCGCAGTATAATATCAGGCCAGAACACTTTTGTGATTATGCCTACCGGCGGAGGTAAGTCGCTATGCTACCAGCTTCCCGCCCTTGTGCTACCCGGTACTGCCATAGTGGTTTCTCCACTTATAGCCCTTATGAAGAACCAGGTAGATGCCATACGAGGCCTTTCGGCTGAGCAGGGCATAGCACACGTGCTGAACTCATCCCTTACGAAAACAGAAATAAACCAGGTAAAGCAAGACATTACAAGCGGCATTACCAAGCTGCTCTATGTAGCGCCGGAATCGCTTACCAAGGAAGAATATACTACGTTTTTACAGACCGTACCGTTGTCTTTTGTAGCCATAGACGAAGCCCACTGTATATCAGAATGGGGGCATGATTTCCGTCCGGAATATCGTAACCTCCGCAATATTATACGCAATTTGGGCGATGTGCCTGTAATAGGCCTTACCGCTACAGCCACGCCTAAGGTGCAGGAAGACATCCTTAAAAACCTTGATATGCCCGATGCCAATACCTTTAAGGCGTCGTTTAACAGGCCAAACCTGTACTATGAAGTACGTCCTAAGCAAAAAACGGTAGAGGGAGACATTATTCGCTTTATTCGTCAACACAAAGGCAAAAGCGGTGTGATTTATTGCCTTAGCCGTAAAAAGGTAGAGGAAATAGCGCAGGTGCTTCAGGTAAACGGGATTAGTGCCGTGCCGTACCATGCGGGGCTCGATGCTAAAACACGTGCCCGCCACCAGGATATGTTCCTTATGGAAGATGTAGATGTGGTGGTGGCTACTATAGCTTTTGGTATGGGTATAGACAAGCCCGATGTGCGTTTTGTAATTCATCATGACATTCCTAAGTCGCTGGAAAGCTATTACCAGGAAACGGGCCGCGCCGGCCGTGATGGCGGCGAAGGGCACTGCCTGGCGTACTACAGCTACAAAGACATAGAAAAGCTTGAAAAGTTTATGAGCGGTAAGCCGGTGGCAGAGCAGGAAATAGGCTATGCGCTGCTTCAGGAAGTAGTAGCTTATGCCGAAACTTCTATGAGCCGCCGTAAATTTTTGCTGCACTATTTTGGGGAAGAATTTGATGAGGTTAACGGCGAAGGTGCCGATATGGACGACAATGTGCGTAATCCTAAAAAGAAAACCGAAGCTAAAGACCAGGTGGTTACCCTGCTAAAAGTAGTACGCGATACAAAACAGCTTTATAAAGCAAAAGAAATTATTTTTACCCTTACCGGTAAAATAAACGCCGTTATTAAGGCACACAAGACCGATACCCAGCCGTTTTTTGCGTCGGGTAAGGATTTTGACGAAAAGCACTGGATGGCGCTTGTACGCCAGGCGCTTGTAGCCGATTTGCTGGACAAGGATATAGAAACTTACGGGATCATAAATCTTACTCCAAAAGGTGAAGCGTTTATAGATAACCCGGTTTCGTTTATGATGACCGAGGATCATGACTTTACCGAAACGGAAGATGATACCAGTACAACAGCTTCTAAAAGTAGCGGTGTAGCCGATGAGGTGCTTATAAGCATGCTGAAGGACCTGCGCAAAAAAGTAGCTAAGAAACTGGGTGTACCGCCGTTTGTGGTGTTCCAGGATCCGTCGCTGGAAGATATGGCGCTAAAATACCCTGTTAATCTTGAGGAGCTGGGTAGCGTGCATGGTGTGGGCGAAGGCAAGGCTAAAAAGTACGGTAAGGAGTTTGTAGATTTAATTGCACGATATGTGCAGGATAACGACATTACCAGGCCAGATGACCTTGTGGTGAAAACTACCGGGGCTAACAGCAGCCTTAAGTTATACATTATCCAGAATATAGACCGTAAGCTTTCGTTAAACGACATAGCCCGTGCCAAAGGACTCGATATGGATGCGCTGCTTAAAGAAATGGAGCAGATTGTATATAGTGGCACTAAGCTAAATATTAAGTATTGGGTAGACGAAATACTGGATGAAGACCAGCAGGAGGAAATCCACGATTACTACATGGAAAGCGAAAGCGATAGCATTAAAGACGCCCTTAAGGAGTTTGATGGTGATTACGATACCGAGGAGCTTAGGCTTATGCGTATTAAATTTATAAGCGAAGTAGCTAATTAAAACGCTGCACTTTCAATAGAAATTAAAAAGTCCTGAACGGTTTATGGTTCAGGACTTTTTGTTTTAGTTTACATGGCTGCGTTACGGTGTTTATTTGTGTGTTCTAGTGTTCATCTATTATGTATATCAATTTAACATGCGCAACAAACGTTTTTAATTAAATTAGCTTATTTCAAATACTACAAAGTTGGATAACCTTATATCATATTCATACGCCAGCGGTACTTCAGAACAACCGCTTTTAGGTCAAACCATAGGCCAAAACCTTGCTATAACAGCACAGCGCTTTCCTGATAACGATGCTTTGGTGTGTGTGCAACAGGGCTACCGTGCCACATATAAAGAATTTTTCCATCAAACTACTGCCGTGGCCAAAGCATTACTGGCCAAAGGCCTTAAAAAGGGTGACAGGGTAGGTATTTGGTCGCCAAACCGTGCCGAATGGGTGCTGCTGCAATATGCTACGGCTCGCGTGGGTGTTATTCTGGTAAATATTAATCCGGCATACCGCAGCAGCGAGCTGGAGTTTGTGCTGAATCAAAGTGGGGTTAGCCTGCTGGTATCGGCACTTACTTTTAAAACCAGCGACTATGCTAAAATGGTAGATGGGGTAAAATCAAAATGCCCTGAGCTTAAAGAAACCATTTTCCTGGACAGGGATTGGGACACGTTCCTTACCCAAACAGGCGGCATCTCTGATGAAGATTTAGAGGCGTTAGAGGTGGCTGTTCAGTTTGATGAACCGGTAAACATTCAGTATACATCGGGTACTACAGGTTTCCCTAAAGGGGTTATGCTTACCCACCACAACCTACTAAACAATGGTTACTTTATAGGTGTACGCCTTAAATATACCAGTGCCGACAGGGTATGTATACCCGTGCCGTTTTACCATTGTTTTGGTATGGTAATAGGGAATTTGTGCTGTACCAGCCATGGTGCGGCCATGGTTATCCCGGCAGAAAGTTTTGATCCTTCGTTTACGCTTAAAGCGGTAGAGAAAGAAAAATGTACATCGCTTTACGGGGTGCCTACCATGTTTATAGCCGAGCTGGCGCTGCCTGATTTTGATAGCTATAACCTTACCAGCCTTCGCACAGGTGTTATGGCCGGTTCGCCCTGCCCGGTTGAGGTAATGAAACAGGTGCAAAGCAAAATGTATATGAAGGAGGTTTCCATTTGCTATGGCATGACGGAGACATCACCCGTTAGTACGCAAACCGTTATAGGTGCCCCGTTAGAAAAACAGGTAGGCACGGTGGGTACCGTGCAGGACCATCTCGAAATAAAGATTATAGACCCTAATACCGGCGAAATAGTACCGAGAAACACACCGGGCGAGCTGTGCACGCGCGGCTATAGTGTAATGCTTAAGTACTGGAACAACCCGCAGGCTACATCAGCTGTTATAGACAGTGCCAGATGGATGCACAGCGGCGACCTTGCCGTAATGGATAATGAGGGCTATATAAACATATCGGGCCGTATTAAAGACGTGATTATACGAGGTGGAGAAAATATTTCGCCAAGGGAAATAGAGGAGTTTTTATATTCGCACCCCGAGATTGAAGATGTACAGGTAATCGGCGTGCCAAATGAAAAATATGGCGAGGTTATTATGGCCTGGGTAAAGCCGCGCCCTAACCACAGCCTTACCGAAGATAATTTAAAGCTGTATTGTAAAGACCGTATAGCACACTATAAAGTACCGCAGTACTGGAAATTTACAGATGGTTTCCCGATTACTATAACCGGGAAAGTGCGCAAAGGAGAAATGCGTGAGATTTCGATTAAAGAGCTGGGATTAGAGAAATTACTGGAAATTAAAACGTCTTAAAATAGTCAAAAGGCGAAAGTCAAAAGTCAAAAGTAGAAATGGAAAAAGAGGGAGTGCGTAATGAACTATAAGACATAAACCGCGAAGCGCTCTTTCATTTTTTTTGAACGATTATTAACAAATGTATGTACAGTGTTTGGCACTACAGTTGTTAAATTTGTATGTGTTGATTAAATCAGTAAAGTTATGGCAACCAAGAAAGTAAAAGAACCAACAGTGCCTACCCGTGCAGAGATTATAGAGCAATATGCAGACTACTGCCTTACTCATGGCAGCAAGCCGGCAACGGTGTATAAATTTGCCAAAGACAACGGCTATAACGAAGGAGAGTTTTACAAGCATTTCCCTTCGTTTGAGGTGCTGGAACACTCGTATTTTGTAGAAATGTTTAACCATGCGGTAGAGCTTCAGGAACAATCGCCTGCGTATGCCGCTTACACCGGAGTTGAAAAACTTTCGGCTATATATTTTACCTTTTTTGAAATCGCTACAGCAAACCGCAGCTTTGTGGTATACAGCCTGGGCGAGGGCAGCAATGCACTTAAAAATCTTATGAAGCTACGCGAACTTCGCAAGGTATTTACAGAATATGCTGCTGCAGTGTTAGAAAACCCTGTAGACCTTAAACATCCGCGCGCCGAGAAAATACAAAAAGACGCCCTTAAAGAAGGTGCATGGGTGCAGTTCCTAAGTATTTTTAAATTCTGGATGGGCGATACTTCTGCCAGCTTTGAAAAAACCGATGTGTTTATAGAAAAGTCGGTTAAGGCAAGTAATGATCTTGTGTATAATTCGCCGATTAACAGTCTGGTAGATCTGGGTAAATTCCTTTGGAAGGAAAAGTTTACGGTGTAAAACCCGGTTGTTGTTTGATGGTTTTTAGTTATTGGGATACTCCCTTTGCTAATAACCATCAACAATTAGCCGATAGCTAAATCAAAGAAACATGAAAAGATTAGACAGTATACCCACCAATAAAATTGAGCGGGTCAGTAAACTCGTGTCTACCGGTGTAAAAATAGGCGGTAATTATCTTAAGTATTACGGGCAAAAGATAGTGAACCCCGAAACCAGTAAAGATACCCTGCACGAAAATAACGCCGCCGATATATACGACAGCCTTAAAGAGCTGAAAGGCAGTGCGCTAAAAGTAGCCCAAATGCTGAGCATGGAGAAAAACCTGCTGCCGCAGAGCTATGTAGAAAAGTTTTCGCTAAGCCAGTTCTCGGTGCCGCCATTATCAGGGCCGTTAGTTACTAAAACCTTCAGAAAGTATTTTGGTAAAGAACCTTATGAACTGTATGACAACTTCAACCCCGAAAGTATTAACGCGGCAAGTATAGGGCAGGTGCATAAGGCTACAAAAAACGGTAAGGAGCTCGCTGTAAAAATACAGTATCCGGGGGTGCGCGAAAGTATAGGTACAGATATAGCCATGGTAAAGCCTATAGCAGTACGTATGTTTAACCTGCAGGGCACCAGCGATGAGTATTTTGATGAGGTAGAGGGCAAGCTGATTGAGGAGACCGATTATTCGCTGGAGCTTTCGCAAAGTGAAACGGTGCGCCGGGAATGTGCCAAACTGGAAAATATCCGTTTCCCGAAATATTACCCGGACCTGAGTTGTGAAAAAATCGTAACCATGGACTGGATGAAGGGCCGGCACCTTTCGGGATGGTGTATAGCAGACCACAACCTGGAAGAACGGAACAAGGTAGGCCAGGCGTTGTATGATTTTTATATGTACCAGATTTACGGGCTGCATAAGTTTCATGCCGATCCGCACCCGGGTAATTTCCTGGTAGATGACAACGCTAACCTCATAGCTATAGACTTTGGCTGCATGAAGGCGCTTCCGGCAGATTTTTATGTGCCCTACTATAACATGATTAAGCCCGAAACCATGGAAAACCATGTGCGGTTTAAAGAGTTGCTGTATCAGCTACAAGTATTACGAAATGATGACTCGCCTGAAGAAGAAGCGTATTTCTTTAACCTGTTCCATGATTTGCTTGGCGTGTTTGTAGAACCTTACAGGTACGAGCATTTTGATTTTGGCAACCCTGCGTTTAGCAATGCGATTGCCGCACTAAGCGAGAAGTTTGCCAATGACAAAGTGTTGCGAAAAATGAACGGTAACCGTGGTAGCAAGCATTTTATTTACGTAAACCGCACCTTTTTCGGGTTGTATAGCCTGTTGTTTGACATAGGTGCACAGATAGATATTTATGCCTTCAGGAAATACATCGCATAAAGGGAACAAATCCTATTTGCCGGTAAAGACCTGCGTAGCCTGCGGAAGGGAATTTTCCTGGCGCAAAAAGTGGGAAAAAAACTGGGAAAACGTAAAGTACTGCAGCGATAAATGCAGGAAGCTTTAATAAACAAGGTTGCGGCGCAGAAATTTCTGCGCCGTTTTTTATAAGGCAAAGCAAAACAAAAGATAACAAAACGTTAATGGGTTATTTTCCGCAAAACTTTTCTTATTTTTGAAAGCTAAGAAACACTATGGCTGAAGAAAAGGTAATACTGGTAAACGAAAAAGACGAGCCTATAGGGCTGATGGAAAAAATAGAAGCGCATGAAAAAGCTTTGCTGCACCGTGCATTTTCGGTTTTTGTGCTAAACAGCAAGAATGAGATTATGCTACAGCAGCGCGCTGCTCATAAATACCACTCGCCCTTGTTGTGGACTAATACTACCTGCAGCCACCAGCGCGAAGGCGAAACCAACATACAGGCCGGTACGCGCAGGCTTATAGAAGAAATGGGGTTTACAACGGATTTAAAGGAGCTTTTTTCTTTTATTTACAAAGCACCATTTGACAACGGGCTTACCGAGCATGAGTTTGACCACGTACTTATAGGGCGTTATGAAAATGACCCGGTACTGAACCCTGATGAAGCCGAAAGCTGGAAATGGATGGCCATAGAAGATATAAAGGCAGATATGGCACTACACCCGGAACAATATACCATTTGGTTCCGTATAATATTTGAAGAATTTTATCACTTTTTAGAAGAACATAAAATATAGTTTTCAGTCGCAGTTTTAAGGGAGCTACCTGAAAACCGTGAATGCGACTGCGACTTAAAACTGATAACCAAAGATGAAAGTAACCGTAAGCCGCACTGCGCATTTTAATGCCGCACACCGCCTTTATCGTAAGAACTGGAACGACGAGCAAAATTTTAACGTATTCGGTAAATGCAGTAACCCTAATTTTCATGGGCATAACTATGAGCTTATAGTAAGCGTAACCGGTGAAATAGATCCGGAAACGGGTTTTGTAATCGATGTAAAGGTGCTGAAGGATATTATTAAGCAGGAAGTAGAAGAGCCTTTTGATCATAAAAACCTTAACCTCGAGGTAGCTGATTTTGCTAACCTTAATCCTACTGCCGAAAATATAGCGGTAGTAATATGGAACAGGATACGCCCGCACATAGCTGCCGAAAACGCCCTGGAAATTACCTTGTACGAAACACCAAGAAACTTTGTAACCTATAAAGGACATTAACCATTACACAATTATGGAATTAAATTACCCGCTTATTTTTACCCCTATACTACAAGACAGGATTTGGGGCGGAACAAAACTGAGAGATGATTTAGGTAAAGACATACCTACACCTACAACCGGCGAAAGCTGGGAACTATCGGCAGTGCCGGGTAATGTAAGTGTGGTTAAAAACGGTGCTTTTGCCGGCAAGCCACTAACGGATTTACTGGAGCAGTTCCCGGATGAGGTGCTTGGTACTGCGGTACACGCACGTTTTGGAAAGCAGTTTCCGCTGTTGTTTAAATTTTTAGATGCGCGCGAAGACCTGAGTATACAGGTACACCCTAACGATGCCCTGGCAAAGGAGCGACATAACTCATTTGGTAAAACCGAAATGTGGTACGTAATGCAGGCTGATGAGGGCTCGCGTATTATTGTAGGGTTTAACCACAAATCAAGTGCTGAGGAGTATCTGGAAAAACTGGAAAGCAAACAGCTTATAGATATACTTAACCAGGTGCCTGCTAAAAAAGGAGATGTGTACTTTTTAGAAACCGGTACCATACACGCCATAGGTGGGGGTATTGTAATTGCCGAAATACAGCAAACAAGTGATATTACGTACCGTATTTACGACTGGGACAGGGTAGATGCTAACGGTAATGGCCGCGAACTGCACGTAGAACTGGCGCTTGATGCTATGAACTACGACCTTACCCATACCGAAAAACAGTATGAAAAGGTAGAGAATAAGAGTAACACCATGGTAGATTGTCCTTACTTTACTACTAACTACCTGCCACTAACCGATACTGTAGAAGTGAATAAAACCGGCGAGAGCTTTACGGTTTATATATGCACTGAGGGCGAATATATCCTTACGGCAGATAATGCAGCACACAGCTTTAAAAAAGGCGATACCATACTGGTTCCTGCCGCTTTAAAAGGCTATACGCTTAGCGGTAATGCTACTTTGCTGGAAATATACATTTCCTAACCCGTATATCGGGAGGAAGTTGTACTTTTGCACTTAATAAATTTTAAACAAAACGAACAATGGCAAACGTAAGAAACCTTAAAAAAGACATCAACTTTGTACTGGGTGATATTATTGAAGCAGTATACATTAATGAGCTTGCAACAGGCGGAAAACCTACAGAACAGGGTGAAGCTATTGTAACAGAAGCTATTGCGGCTTTTGATGATCTTATGAAAGATGTAAACGCTAAAAATGTAGAAAATAAGAAGGCTCATTTTAAGCAAATCAACCAGAAACTGGAAGAAACTGCTACTCAGCTTATTGAGAAATTAAATGCGCTGTAAGCAAAAAAAATCATTAAAAAGTGCAAATTTTGTTTTGGAAAATTAAAAAACGCTCTTATATTTGCACTCGTAAATGAGTCGCGCCGGTGTAGCTCAGCTGGCTAGAGCAGCTGATTTGTAATCAGCAGGTCGTGGGTTCGAGTCCCTCCATCGGCTCAAAAAAACTTAGTTCATTTACATATTGGAACTGACTAGAAGAAGCAAAAAAAGGTTAGGGGAGATACTCAAGCGGCCAACGAGGACGGACTGTAAATCCGTTGGGAAACCT
>JAAXJD010000030.1:0-9597 GCA_012270005.1 Flavobacterium sp.
AGCATATACAGTAAAAGAGGTAGTAATAGTGAGTTTCTCCATATATTAATCCTGGTCGTATTCGTCGCCAAAGTTGAAACTTAGTGAAAAACGAAGTGTGTTTTCAAGCGGGTTTCTTACTGTAGAGGCTGAGAAAAGGTATGAAAAATCAATTTTTACGGTAGTATATTTAAAACCGGCACCCAGCGAAAAGAATTTACGGGCACCTTTTTGCGGACTCTCATGGAAGTACCCTAAGCGCATATTAAACGCCTGGTTGTAGGTATACTCTGTAGCCAACGAATAGGTAACTTCTTTAAGCTCTTCGCTAAAACCGCCCGGCGCATCGCCAAATGATTTAAAGATACCGCTAACCCAGTTGGTGTTTTTGTACTGAGTAAGTTTTTCCTGGTAAAGTGCCTCTGCCTGAGTAGCATTAATATCACCGGCATCGTTATAATCGCCATCGCCATTAGCATCCAGTGGCTTTACATCGGCAGGCGGCGTAGGCACAAGCAGTTTGGTAACCTCTGCACTTACACCCACAGTGTTGTATTCGTCAAATATAAAATCGAAACCACCACCCAGCCTAAGGTTAGACGGAAGGAAGTTAGAACTTAGCTTGGTATCGGCATCATAACTTATTTTCGGGCCCAGGTTCTGGAAATTGAAACCGGCCCTCCAGCGACCGTCAAAGTCGGCGTACGCTTCTTCTTCACTTTGGTAAAAACCCGCAAGGTCAAACGCGTACGATACTGCTGCATTAGCATCGGCACTACTACCTGCAACCGCCTCGGCAACCTTAAGATTAGAGTTTATTAGCCTACCTGCAACCGACATAGAAAAACGGTCGTGCAGTTTAAGGGAGTAAGAAACATCCAGCGCAAATTCGTTTGGCGACCTGGTTATAGGTACATCGTTAGCGTCCTGCCTTATTTCTATATCGCCCAGGCTAAAGTACCTTAAACTGGCACCAAAAGCACTGCGCTCGTCTCTTAGCTTGTAATAATAGTTTAACTGGCCTAGCGAAATATCATTGGCAATACTGGTAAGGTATGGTGTATAACTCACGGCAACCCCCTGTTGGTTAGAGGCAAAGGCGTATTTAGCCGGGTTCCATTGCTGAGAATATACGTCGGTTGATGTGGCAACACCCTGGTCTGCCATACCACCGGCGCGTGCATCGGCAGCAATAAGCAGAAATGGAACACCTGTAGTAATCACCCTGTTATCGCGGGTTACATTCTGCGCTTTTACAACCTGCGCACCTCCTGCTAAACATAAGGCGAGTAAAAAGATCTTTTTCATCCGTTTTTTTAAATTAGGGGAAACAAATATACTATTTTTTACAGCAATACAAGTTTTTCAAACTTTTCTGCTTTTTTATTGGTTACTGTAGAGCGCACGGTAAGCTTGTAAATGTATACGCCCTTACCTATTTTATCGCCAAAATCATCGCGGCCGTCCCATGTAATATCCCGGCTTAAAAAGCCATCGGTTACCACCTGGCGGTTTATGGTTTTTACAATTTTACCAGACACCGTAAATATCTGCACCTGAACATCCAGCGGCTCGTAAGGGCGGTTATGATTAAACCAAAACTCGGTATAACTTACAAACGGGTTAGGATAGTTAAGCACCTTATCTATCTGTATGCCATCGCTGCCGGTTACCACAAACTGAATTTCGGCTGTTACCAGGTTGTTATATACATCCCATGCCTTAAAGGTAAGGGTATGCAAACCTTTAGAAAGGTTAATAAAAGGATAGCGCACCACCCCGTGTGTATAATCGTTAGGGTCGGCCTCATAATAATCGTTCATTACAAACTGTTTGGTTTCATCGCCATCCAGTATGCCTATAATATCATGCCCTATACCGCTTGCCGTGTTAATACCGTGGGCATCTGAAAGGTATGCCAGCAGCATAGGCGAATCGTTAGTAATACCTCCCGACACAAAATTTTGGTCGTTCATGTATAACGTAACAACCGGCGGTGTAGTATCGGCAGCCGCATTTTCATTTACACCCCCTACTTTTATATCAGTACTATATCCGGTACGGTCGTCTAACACGCCGGTACGGGTAGCGTAAAAACTAACCCGGGCGTTATCTATAGGTGTTTTAATATCGCGTGGCACTACAAAGCTCACATCAAACTGACCTGCCGTAGCCACCGCATTACCCCTGAAAATGGTTTCACCAAGGGTAGAAAACGGTATCTGTATACCCTGCCCGTCGTTATTAAGCGTAACGCGCTGTACTTTTTTATCAAAAACAGTAACCTCTACCTCGCCATTATATCCTGCCGCTACCGCACCCGATTCATCAGTTACAGCACCGCTTAGCTTTACAAACGAAAGCGCACGCAGCACATCTGTAGACTGCGCTACCGGAACATCGTTTATTTTAGTAAGCACAATTTTTTGCTTTGGCACCGCCAGCTTAAGGGCAGGGTCGCCAATAAATGACACCACATTAATAAACTGCGAATTAACATTGGCATTCGCTTTAGTAAGCCTCAGCGCCTCAGCCATACTCGGGTACTCATACGTGTTTTGTGGATAGTATGCACACAAGTAACCCGAAAGCCTGTTGTTTAACGTATTAGCATCGCTAACATATATGGCACGTGTTGTGGTAATCATAGCAATACCGCCACCACGTTCGTTCTTATAAATAGCCTCCCCTACCGAATTTATATATGGGTTGTCAAACTTGGTAAGCTCGCAGGTAGCCGTAATAAACAACGGATATTTATACTGGTTAGTAAGGTTTTGCGCGTCTGAAAGCTCAAAAACACGCTCGCTGGACATACCACCTGTACCACCGTGCCCCAGGTAGTTTACCACCAGTGCACCGTTATTTATGTAACGGAGCAGCTGCGCTTTGGCCTCCGGATAACGCTGCCCACCCGCCGAAGCCTGTTGTATGTACGAATCCATATACACCTTACGGATGTTAATGAAGTTTTTATATTGCGCTATAGATGTGGCAATTTCCTCAAGGGTATTCACAAAGTTATCTGAACTTTTATCAAAATCGTCAGCAAGGGTAATGTACTCATTACGCCAACGCCCTGCCGACGCCGATGAAATATACTCCTTAACCTTATTTATCATCTGTTCACCATCGGCAACTGTCGTTACCAGCATACGGCCCACAGCTATATCAAGCCCATAGTAGCCGGTTTCTACCACCATAGTACCTTCGTTTGCATCCATGGCACCGTAAAAATCATCGGTTACATAGGTTTGCACCAGGCTGTAGTTATTAAACCCAACCCCGGTAAGGCTTATGGCCTGTATTGCAGGCACTATATTAGTGTTGTTCGGCGTACGGTTTTTGTAATCGAAAGACGCTTCACCAAAAAGGTTTACGTATTTTATTCGTTTAGCCATAGACGACGCATTATTATAAATGTATTTTATAAAATTACGGATGGCCCCCGGATCTTGCTTGCCCGATGAAAACTCCTGGTAAATATCTTCGGTACTTACCACCTTTACCACCAGCCCTGAATAGGTGCGGTGCAACGCAGCAAGTGTTTCGGCGGTACTTACCAAAAACTTTGGTGTTACAATCAGGTAGTCCAAATCCTGGAACTGACCTTGCGCATTTTTAAGTATGGTGCCTTTGAGGTTAAGGTTGGCAATGCGCGGGCTGCTTTCCTTTAGCGGCGTATAAAAATCATTTTCGGCTACCGCTACATAATTACGTACCTCTCCACCATCGGCCTTAAAGCTAAATGATGCACCAGCCTGGTTTGCCACCGCGGCAGCATTATATATATCGGTAACATCCCAAACCTCTGCTATGCTTGTAGCTTCGGTAAAATTATACTGAAGCACCCCCAGAGACGATGAAGCAGCCTTATACGTAAACGGATACTGGCTACCCGTGCCGCGAAGCCTACGCTTGTATTCTATGGTAATAAAATCAAGCCAGGCATTAGCAGATGGCACACCGCCGTTATTGTAGGCAATTTTTACAGAAAAAGAATCGCCAGAAATACCCACGTTACCTATAAGTGTATTTTCATAAGCCTCCTGCAGGTCAGACAAACCGGCAAAATTAAGATTACCCATAGCACCGCCATTGGCTGTAACCGCCATACTCGAAGATGAACTTGAAATAGCTGCCGCCCTAACCGTTACCTTAGCCTGGGCATTGGCCTCGGCATCGGGAAGGTTAAAATCAAACGTTTGTTCATTTTCTATATTAAAGGCCTCACCGTGCCATTTTCGCCCGATGTGTCCTATATTTACCCTGTCATTTTCGTAATACTCGTACGCATCAAACGAGCTCACCTGCTGTGCAGCGGTTCCCTCTGGCTGTGCGAGTTGCTGTATACGCTTACCGCTACCCGTGCCCACGGTTACATAATAATACGACCTATCGGCATAAAGGTTATTATTGGTACTGCTCTCAGCATTCCAACCTCCTATGCCCTCGGCATAAAAAAGTATGTAATCACCAGAGTCAAATCTGCCGTCTTCCTCGCCTACAAAACGTATGGCATTTTCGGCAAGGTCTTCGGGGTAGGCAGTGCTATTAAGCATAGGCAGCATCCGACCGCCGTTCCCGTATATTTTAATGGTGCGCGGGTCTGCGTTTACATCTACCCCTAGCGATGACAAAAAAGAACGGCTTAGCTTGTACACACCTGATTTTGTTACATAAAACCTAAACCAGTTGCCGGTAGCCAAAACAGAGTTATAAACTGATGTAGCCGAGGCAGCCCGTTGGGTGCTCGTTGACGCAAGCTTATATGAAAAACTGAATGACTTTATACGGCGGTAACCCTGACCCGACTTAATTACGGGCTGCAACGTAACAACACCACTAAATACACCACGTGCATTTATAGGATGTAGCGAAGGTTTTATTTCAGAAGGTAAAGACAGCAAATTAATATCACCCAGTTCCTGGCGCGACACATCTTCCATAACCATATTGGTTACAGTAAGCGACGCAGGGTCTACATTGCCCTGTGCCGGAAACCTTACCTCTAAGGCAAGCAAGTTGGCGCCCGGTATGTACTTCATGTATTCCGGGTTAAAATGAGGCACTTTGTAAACGTTTTTGCCCGCCTGCACATCGCGAAGGCCGGTCCATGAAACAGCAATTTGCTGAACCTCCTGGGCGTTTGCTGCAGCAAAATATATTAAAAAACGTATAGTTAATAACTTTTTCATCATTTGGAAAACGCTCTTAATGGGTTTATTGTACGGGATAAAAAAAAAATCGGTAATTGAGCTGCAATATTAGTTTAAAAGTAGCGTTAAGATAGTGAACAGTTAACATAATTTTAGATTTTTAGCAAAATTTTAAAATCTGTGTTGCAGTTTAACGGTTAATTATTATATTGCGCCACGAAATTTATTTACCTACAGAAAGATGAAAGTTAACAAAATCACGGCTTTAAACATGTTGCTCGCTGTAGCAGTGACTCTTGGCCTTACCAGCTGTAGCAAGAAAAGCTCAGGTGGTGGTAACGTGAGTTCGGCTACAGGATGGAAAATTAATGACAAGAAAGGTGGCTTCCAGCACAACTCTAAGTACAAGAAGCAGGAAGCTGCTCCGGGTCTTGTAGAGGTTGAAGGCGGAACGTTTACCATGGGTAGGGTTCAGGACGATGTTATGCACGATTGGAACAACACTCCAACTCAGCAGCACGTACAGTCTTTCTTTATGGATGAAACCGAAGTTACTAACGTAATGTACATGGAGTACCTTGACTGGCTTAAGAGGGTTTTCCCTCCTGAGGAAGAGAACTACAAAAACATTTACGTAGGTGCACTACCTGATACACTTGTATGGAGGAATGCACTGGGATATAACGAAACCATGACTAACAACTACCTAAGGCATCCTGCATTTAGCTACTACCCTGTAGTAGGTGTAAGCTGGGTACAAGCAGTAGAGTTTAGCAAATGGAGAACAGACCGTGTTAACGAAAACGTACTTGAAAAAGAAAAATACCTCAAAAAGGATGCTAAGCTAACTGAAACTAAAGCAGAAAGCACATTTAGCACAGAGGCTTACCTTGAAAGCCCTAATAAAACCTATGGCGGTAACGAAGAACTGGTACTAAAAGGCAAAGGCAACAAACTTGCCAGCAAAGAAGGTGCTAAAAACGTATACGCTCAAAGGACTTCAGGACTTATACTTCCTGAGTACAGGCTTCCTACCGAGGCTGAGTGGGAATATGCTGCTGTAGCACTTGTAGGTAACCGCGAATACAACCTATACAGAGGTAACAAAAAATACCCTTGGAAAGGCCTTTACACCCGTAACGGTAAGCGTGCCAAAAAAGGTGACCAGCTTGCTAACTTTAAACAAGGTAAAGGTGACTACGGAGGAATTGCAGGATGGAGTGATGACAATGCTGACATTACTGCACCGGTTAAATCGTACCAGCCAAACGATTTCGGTCTGTATGACATGGCCGGTAACGTAGCGGAGTGGGTTGCCGACGTATACCGTCCTATAGTTGATGACGAAGCAAACGACTTTAACTACTACAGGGGTAACGTTTACATGAAAAACAAAATTGGTGAAGACGGACGTGCGCTACTTGTAACTCCTGAAACTATTGTTTACGATACACTTTCTAACGGTCGTATACAGTACAGGAACCTACCAGGACAGATAGCTCAGGAGCCAATCACTGAAGACGATGCTTACCTAAGACAAAACTATACAAGGGGTGACAACAGGAACTTCCGCGATGGTGATAAGCAATCAGTACTTGACTACATGAAATTCCAGTCTGAAGGTGGTAATACTACCGATGATAAAATCACTGAGAAAATGTACAACTTCCCTCACAACAAGGTTGAAGCTGATACTGCAACAGGTGGTTTAAGAAAAATTCAGGATGGTAAAAAGAGGACAACGCTAATTAATGACTACGTAAGAGTATTTAAAGGCGGTTCTTGGAGAGACAGGGCTTACTGGTTAGACCCGGCTCAAAGAAGGTACTACCCTCAGGATATGGCTACAGACTACATCGGTTTCCGTTGTGCAATGTCTAAGGTTGGTCCTAAGAGCAAAAAGAAAACAGCAAGAAACTAATCTTGTAAAACATAAAAGTTAACAAATAATGCCCTAATTTTAGGGCATTATTTGTTTTTACCCCTTATGGAAATTTCTACACTATACAGTTACTTCCTTCAATGTACCGGCGTATGCACCGATACCAGAAAAATAACAGACGGCTGCCTTTTTGTAGCCCTTAAAGGCGATAGATTTGATGCCAACACCTTTGCAACGCAAGCCCTACAACAGGGCGCTAAATATGCCCTTATAGACAACCCGGAGTATTACACTGAAGGCCAAACCATATTGGTAACCGATACGCTAACCGCGTTACAGCAACTGGCTCGCTACCACAGGCAGCAACTGGGCTTACCCGTAATAGCCCTAACCGGAAGCAACGGTAAAACTACAACCAAGGAACTCATAAACGCAGTACTTAGTACTAAATACAATACTACCGCTACGGTGGGTAATCTTAACAACCACATAGGCGTACCGCTTACTTTGCTGTCTTTTACAAAAGATACCGAAATAGGCATCGTAGAAATGGGTGCTAACCATCAAAAAGAAATAGAATTTCTATGTGCGATAGCAGAGCCGAATTTTGGTTACATTACAAATTTCGGCAAAGCGCACATGGAAGGCTTTGGCGGTGTAGAAGGGGTTATTAAAGGGAAAAGTGAGCTCTACGCCTATCTTTCAAAACATATAAAAACAGCTTTCGTAAACCTTGACGACGCCATTCAGCGCGAAAAAACGGAGCACATATCACGTTTTACATTCTCAGCAGGTAAGCATAACAGCGATGTATCGGTAGACGGTATAGAGGCTAACCCGATGGTGAAGTTGTACTACCATGACCTGCACATTCAGTCTAACCTCATCGGTATTTATAATGCTGCAAACATTACGGCTGCCATAACTATTGGCAATTACTTTAAAGTAGAAGACATGCTTATTAAGCAGGCTATAGAAAACTATGTACCTACCAACAACAGGTCTCAGATCATAGAAAAAAACGGCAACCATATAATACTTGACGCTTACAACGCCAACCCAAGTAGCATGTCGGCTGCAATAGCTAACTTTAGCCAACTGGAAGCAGAAAACAAAATAGCCTTTTTAGGTGATATGTTTGAACTGGGAGCCGAAAGCGCCGAAGAGCACAAAAAAGTAATCCAGCTATTGGAACACAATCATAATATTGAAGTGTTTTTTGTAGGCAAAGACTTTTATAACCAAGCGATAAAGCAGCCCAACTTTCATTACTTTGAAAGCTTTGACGAGCTAAAACAATCGCTGACAGACAAGTCATTAAGCGGCAATACCATACTTATAAAAGGAAGCCGCGGCATGGCCCTTGAACGTATATTAGAATTACTATAACTCATAAAAAAACTTTAGCTGACGCTAAGGTTTTTTTATGGTAGACTCCCGGATTACCAGTCCGGTTTCGAGCTCTATAAGTTCGGGTACAACAGGTATGTTATGCTTACGCTGGTTAATTTCCTTCAGCAACACACGGGCAGCCTCTACCCCCATCTCATGATCGGGCTGGCGTATACTGCTCAGCTTAGGCGTAATTACCTGCGAAATAAACCAGTTGCTGAACCCTATAAGTGCCACATCTTGTGGTATGCGTATATTGTGTTCGTTAAAATAACTGATTACCCCTACCGCAACCAGGTCGGTTATACAAAAAATTCCATCCACATCCGGATGCTCTTTGTGGATGCGCTCGGCAAACATCCTACCTTCCTCGTACGTTACATTTCGGCAAGGATATACCAACGACGGGTCAAATGTAAGCCCGTTTTGCTCCAGTGCCTTTTTATAGCCTAAAAACCTATCTATACTGTTTTGGGGGTTTAGTGGCCCACGTATGTGCGCTATCTTTTTGCAACCTATATCTACAAGATGCTGTACTGCCTGCATGGCAGCCTTTTGATCGTTAATCAACACCTTGCTGCACGGCAATAATTTCGAAATTTTATCAAACAGCACCAAAGGCATATCACGCTTTATAATCTTACGTATATGGTCATCATCATTACTGTCGTTTGTAAGTGCCATAAGTATGCCGTCTACGCGCTTATCCAGCAGCAAATCTACTTGCTTGCGTTCCATTTCCGGCGACTCGCCACTTTGCAGGATAATTACCAGGTAACCACTTTTTTCCGCCTCCTCTATAATACCGGTAATTACATTGCTAAAAAAATGGTGCACCACCTCCGGAATAATAAGCCCTATGGTCTTACTTTCCGTTGTACGTAGGCTTACCGCAAAGCTGTTAGGGCTAAACCCCAGCCTTTCGGCAAGTTCCCGTACTTCGCGCCGTGTTTTTTCGCTTACGTCCGGATAATCCTTTAGCGCTTTGGACACTGTGGTTGGCGCAATCCCAAGCAGTTCGGCTATTTCTTTAAGCGTAATTTCTTTCATACATTCAAATATAGTAAATATGAATTATGCGATACGCAATAAAAATCGAAATCGTTTTCGGTAGTTTCGAAATCGATTTCGATTTATTTTCTTAACTTAATTTATGAGGAATTTTTATTGCTGGACCTTGCTGGT
>JAAXJD010000030.1:9607-35250 GCA_012270005.1 Flavobacterium sp.
AAACGATAATTTCGATATTGAAAAATTAACCGTTCAATAATTATTAAATATTGAAAACAACATGGATAACATTACAAAACATCTTAAAAAAGCATTCTTCTTAACACTTTTGTGTTATGGCTTTTCTTATGCCCAAAGCAGTAAACTTTCGGGCCTTATAGCCGACGAAAACGGTATGCCACTTGCCGGCACCACCGTATCGCTTAACAGCAAAACATCTATAAGCGATGATGCGGGTATGTATACCTTTGAGAGCCTTAAAGACGGTTCGTTTAAAATAACCGCTTCGCTACTGGGCTACAGCAACTTTACAGCTACGGTAACTGTAAGTGGCGACAGCAAATTTGACATTGTTATGAAAAGCGAGGCGAAAAGCCTTGACGAAATGGTAATAACCGGTGTGGTTACCCAGCGTTCTAAAGTGGAAAGCTCTGTTTCGGTAAGTTCTGTAAACATACAACAGATAGAACAGGCCGCACCGCGTGCCACTGCCGAAATCTTCAGGTCTATTCCCGGTGTAAAATCAGAATCTACCGGTGGCGAGGGTAACGCCAACATTACCCTAAGGGGTATTCCTATCGCATCGGGTGGTGCCAAGTTCCTGCAACTGCACGAAGACGGCCTTCCGGTAATGCAGTTTGGCGACGTGGCTTTTGGTAACGCCGATATCTTTTTGCGTGCTGACCAAACCATTCGTAAAATAGAAGCCATTCGCGGAGGATCTGCCTCTACCCTTGCCAGTAACTCGCCTGCCGGTATCATCAACTTTATCAGTAAAAACGGCTCAACCGAAGGCGGTACCGTAATGCAGTCTATAGGTATGGACTACAACAACTACCGTACTGATTTTGAATACGGAACCCCTATAAACGAAAGCCTTAGATTCCACATAGGTGGGTTTTGGAGGCAGGGCGAAGGCCCACGCTCTGCAGGGTATACCGCTAACGTAGGTGGACAGATTAAGGCAAACCTTACTAAAGAATTTAAAAACGGCTACGTAAGGTTATACTTTAAACACCTTAACGATAAGGCCATTGGTTACCTGCCTATGCCGGTATATGTTACAGGCAGCAACAGCAGCCCTAAGTACCAGTCTATGGAAAACTTTGACATAAGGCATGATGCGCTACAAAGCGCTTACCTTTTAGACAACCTTACCCTTGATGCAAACGGCAACCCTAAACGTACCAACGTACAAAACGGTATGAACCCTATAGCCACATCTGTAGGCGGTGAGCTTTCTTTTAACCTGGACAACGACTGGAAGATAGAAAACCGCTTCCGCCAAAACTACCACCGTGGTAACTTTATAGCGCCATTCCCGCAGCAGGTACAAACCGCATCAGCGTACGCTACAGAGTTTGGTGTAGATAATCTTACCTATGCCAATGGTCCTATGGTAGGACAAAACGTAGGCGCTAATGACTATGTGGTTAAAACCGTACTGTTTGATGTTGCCATAAACAACTTCAACAACTTTACAAACGACCTTAAATTAACCAAGAAATTTGGCAACATGGACCTTACACTTGGTTACTACAAAGCGCTGCAAAACATAGGCATGACCTGGATGTGGAACAGCTACTTAACGGAGGCAAAAGGTAACAACGCTGCCCTTATCAATGCCGGCAGCAACTCGGTTAACGGTTTATATGCGTATGGTGTACCATTTTGGGGTAACGGCCTAAGCCGCAACTACGATACTAATTACGACATTAATGCTACCTACGCGGCTATTCAGTACAAACTTACAGACAAGTTAAACTTTGACGGTAGTATCCGTTTCGACAAATCTAAAGCAAGGGGTACTTTTGCAGGCTCTCATCAGGTAGCTAATGTAGATGTAGACGGCAACGGTACCATAGAAGGCCCTGAAGCCAGCGTAACAGTAATGGACAACGCGAACAGGAAATATGTAAATTACGATGTAGACTACGTATCGTACTCGGCCGGTCTTAACTACCTGCTAAGCGACAACCAGTCGTTATTCGGAAGATACAGCCGTGGTGGCCGTGCCAATGCCGACAGGCTACTATTTGGAAACAACATACTTGCTACCGGAAAAGCCGTACCGGGCCTAAGCGCAGATATGGTAAACCAGGCCGAACTTGGCTTTAAGCACAACGGCGCTAAAACCAGCCTTTATGCTACAGCATTCTACGCAGGTATATCTGAACAAAACTGGGACTTCTCTACCGCAGGTATCAGGCAGATACAAAGGGAATATACTACTTATGGACTTGAACTTGAAGGCAGCCACCGTGTAGACCGTTTCAGCTTTAACGGTAGCGTTACCTGGACACACGCCGAAATATCTAAAGATGCCATTAACCCTACTTACGTAGGTAACAAGCCAAGAAGGCAGGCAGACTTTATTTACAACGCCCTGGCATCATACAGCTTTGGCCGTGAGAAGAAACACAACTTCGGTTTCTCTGTAGTAGGTACAAGCAAGTCGTATGCTCAGGATAATAACGAACTTGTAATGCCTGGCTATATAGTAGTAAACCCATTCATCAGCTTCTCGCTTACAAAAGGCCTTAGCCTGAGTGCCAACGTAAATAACGTATTCGACTCTATAGGTATTACCGAGGTTGAAGAAGGCAGCATTACATCAAACACTAAAAACATAGTAAGGGCACGCGCCATTAACGGACGCACCTCATCTCTTACACTTGCATATAAATTTTAATTCATAAAAAGAGGTTTGGGTTAATTGGAACAGTTTCCTGTACTATATTTAATACTACAGGAACTGTTCTTTTAAAAAATCAATACCGCGCTAGCATGAAACACAAGGTAAAACTCAGCTTTTGGCAAATATGGAATATGAACTTCGGGTTCTTTGGCATACAGTTCAGTTTTGGGCTGGAACAAAGTAACATGAGTGCCATATACAAGTACCTGGGCGCCGACGAAAAATCGCTACCCATACTCTGGCTTGCCGGCCCTGTAACCGGGCTTATCATACAGCCCATAGTAGGTGCGCTGAGCGATGGCACATGGTCGCCACGGTTTGGCAGGCGAAAGCCATTTTTCTTAATAGGTGCACTTTTAGCGAGCCTTGGGTTACTGGCTATGCCTTTTTCTAACTCACTATGGATGGCTGCCGGGCTACTCTGGATACTAGATGCAGCAAACAACATAACCATGGAACCGTACCGCGCCTTTGTAGCCGATAAGCTGGTGCCAGAGCAGCATCCTACAGGGTTTTTAATGCAAAGCTTTTTTACGGGGCTGGGCATTACACTGGCTAACTTTACCCCTGCCCTGCTGGTTTTACTGGGCATACTTTCTATTGATGACAAGCTGGATAACGGAATACCCGTATACACCTACTGGGCGTTTTTTATAGGTGCAGCGGCGGCTATTGGTTCGGTACTGTTTTCTGTAGCTACTACAAAAGAGTATCCGCCATCGGCAGAAGAACTTGCTGAAATTGAAGCCCGGAAACAGGAAGGTACTTTTTTCGGCAGGATATTTAAAGACATAGCCGAAGCATTCCGCACCATGCCAAAGCCCATGAAGCAGCTTATACCGGTTAAGTTTTTTACCTGGTATGCCATGTTCTGCTACTGGCAGTATATCACCTCTGCCCTTTCTGTTAGTATTTTCCATACATCAGACGAAACGTCTAAAGGTTTCTCCCAGGCGCAGCTGCTTACCGGTAACCTTAACGGAACGTATAACATTGTATGCTTTTTGGTGGCGTTCCTTCTTATTCCGCTGGCGCGAAAAATAGGTGCAAAACAGGTACACTTTATAGCCCTTACACTGGGCGGACTTGGCCTGCTGGCACTACCATTTTTAAACAACAGCACCATACTGTTCAGCATACCTAATCCGTTTGGGCACACCGTACAGATAACATCGGTATACGCGTATTCCTTTGGGCTGGGTATTGCGTGGGCCAGTATGATGGCCATGCCGTACCAAATACTGGCAGGCAGCGTACCACCTGCAAAAATGGGCATTTACATGGGCATTTTTAATATGTTTATTGTAATACCCATGATCATCCAAATTTTGTCCGTACAGTTTTTTGTATACGATTTGTTAGGCGAAAACCCATTAAACATTATTACTCTTGCCGGGGCATTTTTAGTAACCGGCGGTATATGTGCCCTTTTTATAAAAACCGGAAAATAGAACCCTATGGAAGCACTAAACATAGCCTATGACAAATCAGTGGAACTGCTGGAAAAATGCAGCACGCCACATGGCTTTGTGGCAAGCGCTGAAGATATAACAAACTACAAGCGCGTATGGACCCGAGATGGGGTTATATGCGGGCTTGCAGCACTGGCTTCGGGTAAGGGCAGCCTTATAGATACTTTTAAACGAACGCTGGAAACACTTGCCTCGGCACAGCACCCGGCGGGATTTATGCCGTCTAACGTGTATTATAAAAACGGTGAAGCTGTTATAAGCTACGGCGGCCTTGCCGGCCGGGTAGATGCCGTAACCTGGTTTATCATTGGTGTATGCCAATATGCAAACTACACCGGCGAGAAACTTTTCTTTACCCGCCACAAAGATGTGGTACAAAAGTGCATTAACCTGCTCGACGCCTGGGAGTTTAACGGAAAGCACCTGCTGTACGTACCGCTATCGGGTAACTGGGCAGATGAGTTTATTACAGATGGTTACGTACTGTACGACCAGCTCCTGCGCTTGTGGGCACTACGGTGTTATTACCAGTTTGTACCGTCTGAAACTTTGGCAACAAAAATACAGGAGGTAAAACGACAGATAGAAATAAACTTTACCGCTACTAAAAAAGGTGAAAAATACCACGAAAAGGCATTCACCGAAGCTGCTATAGAGCATTATATGCCGTGTTCATTTAACCCGTCAGGATACCGAAAACAGTTTGATGCCTTTGCAAACAGCCTTGCGCTATTGCTGGATGTAGGCTCGGAGGGTTTTAAGAAAAAAATACTACGGCACGCGCGTATTACCCAAAAGGAAGTACCGCTATACCTTATCCCTCCATTTAGGCCCCCGGTAAAAGAATGGGACAATGAATGGGATTTACTGGTAAACAACTGCAAGTATGAGTTTAGAAACTACCCGTACGAGTTTCATAACGGTGGCAGCTGGCCTATGGTTAACGGTTTTTACGGGCTGGCACTGCTAAGCATGAACGAAGCCGAAAAAGCTACCGAAACCTTGCATGCCATAAACTACGCTAACGGCCTTAAAGAGTATGGTTTTTACGAAAACTTTAACAGTAAATCAAGTGTGCCAAACGGTGTACGCTATTGTGCATGGAGTGCTGCCGGAGCCGTACTGCTGCACCGCTCGTTACACGCTGGCTTTAAACTTCTAATGTAACATATTGTGAAAAATATAGATATACTGTGCATAGGCGAAACCCTTATAGACTTTATAGGAAACGAAACCGATGCCACATTACAACAAACAACCGGGTACAAACGGCTGCTGGGAGGATCTCCTACTAATGTAGCGTTTAATGCCGCAAAACTTGGACTACGGGCGGCAATAGTTAGCACCGTAGGTAACGACGGCCTGGGGCACTTTGCACTCCGGGAACTGGAACAGGGCGGTGTAAATACACAGTACAGCCGCACGGCAAATAGCAGTAATACCAGTATAGTAATGGTATCGCGCTCTACAGGCACTCCTGATTTTATTGCCTACCGCGATGCCGATGTGCATATTGAAGATTACCAGCTTGCCGACACTGTATTGCAAAATGCGCACGTGTACCACACTACGTGTTTTGCGCTGAGCAAAAAACCTGCACAGCATACCATAGTTACAAAAGCAAAACGCGCTAAAGAACTGGGATTACAACTGAGCATAGACCTTAATTATTCTGACCGTATATGGCCCGACAGGCAGGAAGCTATGGATATAATACAACTATATTGTTCATACAATCCGCTTATAAAAATAAGTGAAGACGACTGTTTCAGGATTTTTAACCAAGAAAAAAGTGAGGCGTTTATATTTGACTATTTTCACTCTCATGGCGCAGATACCGTTTGCCTCACTAAAGGAAAAGACGGCGTGGTACTAAGCGACCGTAATACCGGCATTATAAAACAAGACGCGCAACGGCTGGACAACATACACGATACCACCGGTGCCGGCGATGCCTTCTGGACCGGTTTTTTATACGCGAGGCTAAAAGGGTATAATTTTACCGATACCCTTACACTTGCACAAAAAATTGCCAGCCTAAAATTACAGAACATTAAAAATTGGGAAACTATTTTATAAAAGCGGATATCCCGGTGCCTTTAAAGCCCGGGATATTTTTATATTTATACTGTTGAAGAATCGGTATCTTAAATACTACTTGAAGTGCGTTGCTTTAGCTCCTCAAAAGAAACCAGATTAAGGTGTTCTTTACGGTTATCGCTCATTACCTGAAACTCAAAAAATGGGTTAACCGGGGCAATGCTGTTACCTAGGGGTGCTTTGCGCGATAGTACGCCTACCCCCCAGTCTGTATCTACACAACAAGAGTTAACTGCAGGGTTAAAACGCCATTTTTGAAACGCTTTCCATGTTGTACCATTCCAAAATCCTTTTGCAGGTGTATGGTAGTAACCATAGCGTTCGCGGGCATGGAATTCGGTAGGCGGATTACAGTCGTGCAATACTACAAAACCATCTTCTTTAAGATAGTTTAACGCGTTTACTATGTCGCGGTCTACCTGTTCGGCAAGGTGCAGCCCATCTATAAATATAACATCAAACTTAATGTCTTGGCTTAATATTTCGCCTTGTTGCAGTTTTGAAAAAAACGCATCTGACGTCATTTTAAAATCTACCGGGTTTTCCTTAAACTCCACCCCGGGGTCTACACTGTACTTGTTAGCCGACTTAATATGGTTAAAGTTTTTTTCAGGATTACGCACCCCTATTTCTAAATAGGTAGTTTCATGCGGAAAAAGCGAAAGAAGGTAGTTAATAACATCGGTACGTATAGGCCTCTTGGCTACTTCAGCCTTATTTTTTGCCTGTACTTCTACGTAAAAAGGTTCGGTTAGTATGTCGTATCCTTTAATAAAGTATTTAAAAGGGGCTGTTGCCTCCAGTATTTGCCTAATTTTCATTGTGTGTAATAATAGCGGCGTAAATTAACAATTAATTTTTAACTCCATCCTTTACTACCGTGTTAATCTTATAAACAATATAACACACTACACAAATTTAAAATTAAGCAAGGTGTCTACTCGGCGGAAGTTGGCTCATTATGATCTTTGTATACAAGATCAATCATTTTAACCAGTGCATTTTTTATTTCCTGTGTTCCGCCCTCTGTGGTGAGGTCTATACCACAAAATGTTTTTGCATTAACTCCCTTATACATATTAAGGTAATAGATACCCGATATTAATATGGCAGCTACCGCCCTAAACTGGCTTGAATCCTGTTTAAAGTGAGGGTCGGTAATATGGGTAAGCAGTAGTTCCCCGTTACGTTCGCGTTCGTCCGCTATGGCAGTAAGGGATTCTCTTTGTTCGGCAAGCCCCCAAAGCAGTACTTGCTGTAGGTTTTTATGGTCAGATACGTAGTCGTATTGGTGTGTCAGTGATTGTTTTACAAATTCACAACCACCGTCATTCATAGCCAGGGCGTCACCTTTTACATTGCTCCAAAAATCAAGCGAACTCACATACTCATCTATAAGCCCGTCTACACTGCCAAAGTAATTGTAGATCATTTTTTTATCTACCCCGGCCACAGTAGCTATATTATTTATTTTTAACCCTGTATAGCCCGTTGTTTCCAAAATGGTGCCTACCGCATCTAAAAATTTCTTTTTACTGCGTTCCTTATTACGAATATCTCCTCCCGATGGCTTCCTTTTCATATCCCTAGCAATGAGCACGCAAGTTACTAAATTTTAAAACGCCGTTAATTGCGAATGGTAATTTAGGAGAATTTTCCTTACCTTATAAAAGTTCTTATATGATGCAATAACGGACAAAACTTTTAAAAAACTTAATAAAACAAACATCTACTTACATAACTACAAAAATTTTGTAAAACTTCAGCATACTTTATAAAAAAACAATGTTAAAATAAAACACTAATTGGTGTCTTAAGTATTTTTATATATCTTTGCCCTTATCCTTTCCAGATAAAGAATTTGTAAGTTAGCACATTACTAAAACCTTTAAGGAGAAAAAACAACAGGTGTACTGTAAAACTACAGTGTACTTAAAAAATAAAGCTGAGGGGAAGCTAAGCCAATCAATTTCGCAAATCCAACGATTCGGTATACATACAGTGTATACCGATTTTTTTTATAGATCGGTATGGTAGTGAAATCAATCCTACCCACAGTCAATCAATAAAAACAGCGTAAACACAAACCTCATTTTTTATTAAAATAGGTATTTATACATTTCTCATTGACAAAAAAATAGTTTCTTTGCAGTTAGAATAATATCCAGGGATAATTCACCATACATGACAACATTCAATTTCAGGAAATGGGACACCATCTTAGGATGGGTAGTTTTCGCTATTGCTTTCATCACCTACACCCTTACTGTAGAACCCTCATTAAGCTTTTGGGATTGCGGAGAGTACATCTCTACCGCTGCTAAACTGGAAATAGGCCACCCGCCGGGGGCGCCACTTTTCCAGATGGTAGGCGCATTCATGTCTATTTTCGCTTCAGGCAAAGAACACGTAGCCTTAATGGTTAACATGGTATCTGTACTTTCCAGCGCCTTTACAATCCTGTTTATGTTTTGGTCTTCTACCATGGTATTGAAGACAGTAGTAGCAAAATTCTCTGATATTAACGATAACAATGCAAAAGCCATACTGGCATCTTCGCTGGTAGGTTCTCTTGCCTACACGTTTACTGATAGCTTTTGGTTTAACGCTACCGAAGCCGAGGTGTATGCCATGGCATCGTTATTTATAGCTATACTGCTGTGGCTGGGCCTTAAGTGGGAAGAAGATATGCACAACCCACGCGGAGCCAAATGGTTATTAATCATTTCCCTGGTTATAGGTTTGTCATTTGGTGTACACTTTATGGCCATACTTGCACTACCAAGCATAGGCTTTATCTACTTCTTTAAAAATTACAAAACAGTAAATATTAAAAACTTCATTGTAGCAAATGTGGTTATCATAGCCATACTATTGTTTATCTTTAAGTTTTTACTACCGTACACTATGGCACTTTTCGGGAAAACCGAAATATTTATGGTTAATTCACTTGGGCTGCCGTTTAACTCGGGTACCATATTCGTATTCCTGGCATTGATAGCGGTATTTTATTTCGGGCTTAACTTTACCAAAAAGAAAGAGCTTCCGCTGTACAACACCCTTATACTGTGTATCTTGTTTATTTTTATAGGATTCAGCACCTGGATGATGCTTCCTATACGTGCCAATGCCAATGTAGTAATTAACGAAAATAAACCAAGTGATGCTGCAGAGGTACTGGCCTACTACAACCGTGAACAGTACGGAGAGCAAAAGCTTTTCTACGGCCCTATGTATACCGACACCTACAGCGGACTTGATAAGGAAAACCCTTATGAGGATGAAAAACCAAACTACCAAAGGGATTATACCACAGGTAAATACGTAATTGTAAACGATTACAAAAACGCCAAGCAAAATACAGACGACAACCACAAAGGCTTTATGCCGCGTATGTGGAACCCGGAAAGTGCTGCTAATTATATGACCTTTACCGCACCGGCTACCTTTAGGCTCGATCCTGAACATGATTTTGCCGAAGACTTGTACCGCATGGGCGTACCGGTAGACAAAATGAGCGAGGAAGAACTGGGCCAGGCAGTTGCTGAAGCACGATCTAACATGGAGCAGATTATTGCCGATTTCAGGTCTAAATTCCACTCAGGTGCAGCCGATTATGACGATTATAACAAGTTCTTGAACAGCTACGGTAGTTTCATTGTTGTAGATAAGCCTACGTTTATGCAAAACATGCAGTTTATGTTTGAATATCAGTTTGGCTATATGTACCTGCGTTACCTTATGTGGAACTTCGCCGGAAGGCAAAACGATATACAGGGCCGTTATGACGACCTTGATGGTAACTGGCTATCGGGCATAAAACCACTGGATGAAATACGTTTGGGAAGCCAGGACAACCTGCCTTCAGATCAGGCGAACAACAAAGGCCGAAACGTTTATTACCTCCTACCATTTATTCTGGCATGTATAGGTTTAGCCTACCATGCCAATAAAGACGCTAAGAGCTTCTACGTACTGCTTACCCTATTCTTATTTACCGGTATTGCACTAAAAATATACCTTAACGAAAGGCCTTTTGAACCACGCGAAAGGGATTACGCGCTTGTGGGCTCGTTCTACGTGTTCTCTATATGGCTGGGCTTTGGGGTATACGCTATTTACGACTGGATTAAGAAGTTTGTAGCGCCAAAAATAGCCATACCTGCCGTTACAGCAGTCTGCTTACTTGCTGCTCCTGTGCTTATGGCAAGCCAAAACTGGGACGACCATAACCGCGCTAACCGCTACACGGCACTTGCCATGGCTAAAGCGTACTTATCTTCTTGTGATAAAAACGCCATACTGTTTACCATAGGCGATAATGACACCTTCCCACTATGGTACGCACAGGAAATAGAAGGTTTCCGTACAGACGTACGTATTGTAAATACCAGCCTGTTTATGACCGACTGGTACATAGACCAAATGAAGCGTAAGGCTTACGACAGCGACCCTATGCCTATTAGCTTTACACACGACCAGTATAAGCCCGGTACACGCGATTATATGCTGTACGATAAAAACACTGAAAAGCGTTGGGATCTTGGAGCATTCCTTAAATTCCTGGGTAGCGATGACGACAGGCTTAAACTAAAACTTAATAACGGGCACTTTGTAAACTTCTACCCTACTAACAAGGTAAGGTTTACGGTAGATAAAAACGCGGTGCTAAAAAGCAACACGGTATCGGCTGAAATTAAAGACAGTATAGTACCGTACATCGACTTTGATATTAAAGGCGATGCGCTTTACAAAAACCGCCTTATGATGCTGGATATTGTATACAACAATAACTGGAAAAGGCCTATTTACTTTACCGGAGGCAGCTTTGGCGACGACGATTACCTTTGGATGAAAGACTATCTTCAGCTGGATGGTATGGTGTACAAGCTTGTACCGGTTAAAACCGCCATACCTGAAGATGGCAGCCCGCTTGATATGGGTCGTATAGACACAAAAAAAATGTACGACATAGTAATGAAGTGGGACTGGGGCAATGGTGAAGATCCTAAAGTGTACCATGACCCTGAAACGCGCAAAAACAGCATTACATACCGTACTAACCTGGCAAGGCTTATGCAGGCGTTAATAGACGAAGGCGATAAGGTAAAAGCCCGTAAGGTTATAGACCTTGCCATGACTAAAATGCCGGTAGAGCTATTTGGGTACTATACGCTATTGGAGCCGTTTATTACCGGATATTATGAACTGGGCGACAAAGAAGCTGCACATAAGCTATTAGACACCCTGATTAAGAAATACCAGGAAAGCCTCGTGTTTTATGCCGGTGTTAGCGCACGCGACCAAATATACATCCGTAATGACATAGCTACTGACATTGAGCGCTACAGAAGCCTGCTTTGGATTGCCAAAGACATGGGCGATGAGGAGTATTACCAAAAAGAATATCCTAAGTTTAATACCCTGAACCAAAAAATAGGACGTTACAAAAGGGAAAACGAAGGCGAAGCCGCTCCTGAGGAAGACAGTATTTCTAAATACTTAAACGCCGCAGACGGAACCAAGACTAAAACTGTAGACAGCGCTGTAAACAAAATAAGCAGCGGAGAAAAGAAATAAATAATTTGTAAAGGGATGCAGCTTCGGCTGCATCTTTTTTATGCCTATGAAACTGTATTGGGTAAAAACACGGTGGTTTGTTAAAAAGTTCTTCGGAGGGTTTATATGGAATGTAGCCCGAAAACGCAAAAAGGTATACCTTACCTTTGATGACGGCCCCATACCCGAAGTTACGCCATGGGTGCTGAATGTGCTACAGCAGCATGATATTAAAGCCACATTTTTTTGCATAGGCGACAACATACAAAAACACCCCGAGGTTTTTCAGCGTGTTTTACAGGAAGGGCACGCCGTGGGCAACCACACCTTTAACCACCTTAACGGCTGGAATACCGATGATGAAACCTACCTGCAAAATGCAGAAAAATGCCAGCAGGCTATAGTACAGCATAAACCTGAAGGTACACGGTTATTCCGTCCGCCGTACGGCAAAATGAGCCGCAAACAGGCATCTGCCATGAGGCATAAAGGATTTAAACTGATCATGTGGGATGTTTTAAGTGCAGATTTCGACCAGACCATAACGCCTGAAGACTGCCTTAAAAACGTAATAGGTAATGTAGAAAACGGCAGCATAATCATATTTCATGACAGCCTTAAGGCACAAAAAAATATGCAGTATTCACTACCGCGAGTAATAGAATATTTAAAAAAGGAAAATTACAGAATAGGCCTGTTGCCGTATTAAACCTGTTCGCTTACCAGCCCTATTATAGTGTTGGCATCCAGCTCACCGCTTTGTCTCCATACTACCTGCCCGTCTTTATAAATCATAAGCGTAGGCAAGCCTTTTATGCGCAGGGCTTCGGCAAGTTCCTGGTTTTTATCTACGTCAATTTTAATAACCTTAGCCTTATCCCCCAGTGCAGCCGCCACATCTCTCATAACAGGGTGCATGGCTACAGAGGGTTCGTTCCACTCTGTATAAAAGTCTATCAGTACAGGAACAGGTGAGTTTATAAGTTCTCCGAATTTCGACATAAAACCAACGTGTTAAAATCGTTTTAAAATAGCTACGTTATTGGTAAATTTCATACAAATATAGCATTTTTACAATACCACGCTACGAATTAACCTTTTTTTAGTGTAAGCACTGTAATCTCTGGCCATATACCTACCCTACCGGGATAAGCATGGAACCCAAAACCACGGTTTACATATATATACCTGCCCAGGTTATTGTACAGCCCCGCCCATTGTTTATACACATATTGCACCGGGCTCCACTTTATAAAACCGGGAATTTCTATACCAAACTGAAAACCGTGTGTATGCCCGCTAAGGGTAAGCTGGTAGTGCCTCGGGTCATGTTGCACTTCTAAATCCCAGTGGCTTGGGTCGTGGCTCATTAATATTTTAAAGTCGTCTTTTCCAAGCGCTCCTGAAGCCTTGTTAAGATCACCGGCTTTCTTAAAGTTATGCCCCCAGTTCTCTACCCCTACCAGCGCGATTTCCTGCCCGTCTTTATGTAGTTTAATGTGCTCGTTAAGCAACAGTTTAAAATCAATCTGGCGGTGGAGGTCTTTAATCGCATTAAAGTTGGCCTGCTTTTCGGCTTCGGTAGGCCACGGCACATATTCCCCGTAATCATGGTTACCCAGTACCGAATATTTACCAAAGGCAGGCGTGTGTATACGCTTAAAAGTATCAATCCATGGGTGCATTTCTTTAGCATGTGTATTTACTATATCCCCCGTAAACAGCACTATATCGGTCTTTTGCTCATTAATCAGGTCTATGGCGTGTTCTATTTTTTCCTTATCATCAAAACTTCCGCTGTGCACATCAGATATCTGTGTTATGGTAAAACCATCAAAAGCATCCGGGAGATCTGGGAATGTCAAGGTCTTTTTTCGCACCTTAAAATGATACTTGCCCTCTGTAACACCGTACAGCAACGACAAGAACGGAACAGCAGCCACACCAAGCGCGGCAAGGCTAACAAAGCGGCGGCGTTCGGCAAAAAACGGCTGGCCTGTTTGTCCGCTAAAAGCACGTATGGTGCCGCTAAATACCCTTACAATATCTTCGCCAAGCATAACTATGGTCACCAAAAGCTTTGGTACTACGGTAAGCAACAGTAAACCAATAGTAAATAAGGTTTGGCGTGTTTGGCCCTGCCGGCGGTCAAACTGTGTAAAAGAGTAAACAATGTAGGCGATGATAAGCAGGGTTACGGCCAGGTAGGCCCAATGAAACCAGCGGCTTTTTGCAGCCTCTTTTACAGCAATAAAAGTATAAATCTCGCTGACTATAAAAAAAATAAGCAACAGCGGTAAGATGATATAACGCATGGATGTGTGTTTGTGTGTAAAGTATTTTCGGCAAAAATATGCCGCGGGTTGGTACAGCACAAAATGTGCCATGGCAGTACGTGTCAGTATACGTGTCAGGTAATTTTTTATGAAAACACTATCAGATTGTTAGGATTTAGTTGGCTATTTACCGTGTAATTTTGAAAATAGAAATAACGAACAAAACTACACTCTATATACACAGCGCCCGCAGGCTTACACATAGCTTACGGGCGCTGCATCTTTTTATAAACCCTGCAGAGGTTTTTTATTAAGACAGGTTTCAGTATTTTTACATCCAAACAAAAAACGACTCATGTCACAGCAAAAACGACTTTTCCTGCTCGATGCCTACGCGCTTATTTTCCGTGGGTACTACGCCTTTATAAAAAACCCAAGGATAAACAGTAAAGGCATGGATACCAGTGCCATTATGGGCTTTATGAATTCGCTGCTCGATGTAATAAAGCGCGAACGCCCCGATCACCTCGCTGTAGCCTTTGACAAAGAAGGCAGTGCAGTGCGTACCGAAATGTTTACCGCATACAAGGCAAACCGCGACGAAACACCCGAGGCCATACGCATAGCGGTACCTTACATTCAGGAAATTCTGCGTGCCATGCACATACCGGTTATTGAACTTGCCGGCTGCGAGGCAGACGACCTTATAGGCACCGTAGCCCAGCAAGCCGAAAAACAGGGTTATAAAGTGTATATGGTAACCCCGGATAAGGATTTTGCGCAGCTGGTAACCGAAAATATATTTATGTACCGCCCAGCACGTATGGGTAACGACATAGAAATTTGGGGTGTTAAAGAAGTACTGGAACGTTTTGAAATAGAACGTACCGAACAGGTTATAGATTACCTGGGCATGATGGGCGATGCTGTAGACAACATTCCGGGATTACCGGGCGTAGGCGAAAAAACGGCTAAAAAACTCCTTAAAGAGTATGGCAGCATGGAAAATCTTTTAGCAAATACCCACGAGCTAAAAGGAAAAATGCGCGAAAACATAGAGAACAATAAAGAGCTGGGCATGCTTTCTAAAAAGCTGGCTACTATAATTACTGATTGCAGCGTAACCTTTGATGAGCATGATTACGAGCTTACCAAACCCGATACCGAAAAAGTAGAAGCATTGTTTAATGAACTGGAATTCCGCCGTATGGCAGACCAGTTCCATAAACTGTTTGGTCACGGTGAGGAATACGACGAAATAAATCCTAATGCCGCAGACGCACCCACCGCACCTGCCAAAAAAAGCGGTAAAAAAGACGAAAACCAAACCAACCTGTTTGGCTTTGATGAAACGGAAGATATCGGCGCAGGGCATAGTGCTTTTTACAACACCCTGGAAAATACAGATCACCACTACCAGGTGGCACAGGGTATGGCTGTAAATTTCCTGGTAAGCAACCTGCTAAAGCAAACCTCAGTAAGCTTTGACACCGAAACTACGGGTATCTGCGCCCTTACGGCTGAGCTTGTAGGCATGTCTTTTTCGTGGGAGAAAGGCAAAGGATTTTACGTACCCGTACCCGCAGACCGTAACGAAGCACAAGCCATTGTAGATAAATTCCGTCCGTTTTTTGAAGACGAAAGCATAGAAAAGATAGGCCAAAACTTTAAATATGACCTTGAAATTTTAAACAACTATGGGGTTACGGTAAAGGGTAAGTTTTTTGACACCATGATAGCGCATTACCTTATAAATCCGGATATGCGCCATGGCATGGATATACTTGCCGAAACCTACCTTAAGTATTCGCCTATGCCTATCGAGGCTCTTATTGGCAAAAAAGGCAAAGGGCAAAAAAGTATGCGCGATGTAGAGCTGGAACGCATTAAGGAATACGCTGTAGAGGATGCCGATATTACCCTGCAACTAAAAGAGGTTTTTGCTCCGATGCTGGAGCAAACAGGTACTAAAAAACTGTTTGACGAAATAGAAATTCCGTTAATGCCGGTGCTTGCCGCTATGGAAACCGAAGGCATTAACCTTAACGTAGGCTACCTTAAAGAACTGTCTGCAATACTTACCGCCGATGTAAAGGCACTGGAACAGCGCATTTATGAAGCTGCCGGGGAGTCGTTTAACCTGGGTTCTCCAAAACAGCTGGGCGAAATCCTGTTTGACAAAATGAAAATAGGTGGTGCCAAGCAAAAGAAAACCAAAACCGGGCAGTATGCCACCGGTGAGGAAGTACTATCGTACCTAGCCAATGAAAGCCCTATTGTACAGGATATACTGGACTGGCGACAACTGGTAAAACTGCAAAACACGTATGTAGATGCACTACCGGGACAGGTTGAACCAAAAACCGGCCGTGTACATACCGATTATATGCAAACGGTGGCCGCTACAGGCCGACTAAGCAGCAACAACCCTAACCTGCAAAACATTCCTATCCGTACAGAACGTGGCAGGCAGATACGCAAGGCATTCGTGGCACGCAACGAAGATTATGTGCTGGTAAGTGCCGACTACTCTCAAATAGAGCTGCGCATTATAGCTGCGCTGAGCGAAGACCCTGAAATGGTGCGTTCGTTCCAAAACCATGAAGACATTCACGCCAGTACTGCCGCCAAGGTATTTAATGTAGCCCTTAACGAGGTTACTCGTGAGCAGCGTAGCCATGCCAAAACGGTAAACTTTGGTATTATATATGGTGTTTCGGCATTTGGGCTTAGCAACCAGACTACCCTGAGCCGCAGCGAAAGTAAAGATCTTATAGACGCGTATTACAAAACCTATCCGCGCCTTAAACAATACATAAGCGAGCAGATAGAAACCGCACGCGAAAACGGATATGTAACCACCGTACTGGGGCGCAGGCGTTAACTTAAAGATATTAATTCGGCTAATGCAGTGGTGCTTGGCGCTGCAGAACTAAACGAGTTAAACGCCACTATAAATGGAATCTAATGAAATATTATTAAAATTGCCAGGATTAAATATCAGAAAAAACTGGTTACCGAGGGCTGGAAAAGCAAAATGTTGCTACAGGTACACGATGAACTTGTTTTTGACGTTTATAAAGAAGAACTGGAACGCATAAAGCCCATGATAAAGCACGAAATGGAAAATGCGTTTACCCTTTCTGTACCGCTGGAAGTGGAACTGGGCGAGGGCTTAAACTGGCTGGAAGCACATTAATTGTTTTTGGCGGGGTTATGCGGTTATTTGGTAATCCGGTTATTTGGCCTGGAAGTAAATCAGGTAATTATCAGCAATTAGTTTAACAACATTGAAACACCTTCGGTAAAAGGTTAAATTGAAGATAACGCACCTATATACAAACGTAGCAACCACTATGAAAAAGTTTTTATCAGTACTGCTTATTACAGTAAGCCTTTCGGGTTTTGCGCAAGGAGACCATGAGGGGGCTAAATTTAGGAAAATAGACAGCCTGATGACCTACCTTTACCAAAACGGTAAGTTTATGGGCAGCATTACCCTGCGCGAAAAAGACCGTATTGTCTTTACCAAAGCCTACGGCAGCGCAGACCTGGCTACCAAAACAAAGGCTACCCCTTTTACCCGGTACAAAATAGGCGGCATTACAAAAATGTTTACCGCCTGTATGGTGTTTCAGCTTATTGAGGAAAAGAAACTAAAACCCACCACTAAGCTGAGCGAGTTTTTCCCGAAAGTAAAAAATGCCGAAAACATAACCATTTATAACCTGCTGAACCACACCAGCGGCATATACAGCTATACGGCAGACAGCACTTTTATAAGCAAAGCGGGGTCTCAGCAACTGCGCCGGGATATGCTGGAACGCGTGTACAAATACCCTTCGGTTTTTGACCCGGGTACTAAAGCAGCACTCAGCGACAGCAACTACCTGTTACTGTCTTACATCGTTCAGGATATTACCCATAAAACGTATAAAGAAGCGGTTACCGAGCGCATATTAAACAAAGCGGGGCTGAAAAACACTACCTACGCAGGGAAGATAAACCCTAAGAAAAACGAAGCCTCATCGTACCGCTACGTAAAAGACCACTGGCAGCAGGTGCCTGAATGGCACGAAACAGCCGCAACGGGTGTAGGGAACTTACAAAGCACTCCCGAAGACCTCACCCGTTTTATGGAAGCGCTGTGGGCAGGCAAAATAATATCTAAAAAGTCGGTTGCCGATATGGCTACGTTAGATTTTGGGTACGGCAAGGGATTGCTAAACTTTCCGTTTGGCGAGCGAAAGTTTATAGGCCACAGCGGCAGCATTGAAGGCTTTGAAACCGTTGTAGGCTATTATCCTAAAGAAAATTTCGGGATAGCCCTTGCGGGTAATGCGGTAAACTTTAGCTTTAATGATATTGTTCAGGGAGTGCTTAGCTGTTATTACAAGCTTCCGTATCGTTTCCCGGTGCTGGAAAAGGCTGATGTGGATGAAGACAGGCTAAAACAATATGAGGGTAATTACGGCAACGAAAAGCTGCCCTTTGTAATCAATGTAAAACTGGTTAAAGGAAAACTCCGTGTACACGCCGATGAGCAGGGCACGTTTTACATTACCCCACTTTCTGATAACGAGATTATACATGAAGGATCCGGGGTAAAAATGACGTTTGATACTAAGGGGTTTACGCTGGACCAGGGGGGCACTACCACCTACTTTACAAAAAAATAAACTTTATATTTTAAAGCGGAAAAAAGGAGCCGGTTTTTCCGGCTCCTTTTAATATGTATAAGTGGACAAATAAAACTTATTACAATTTTTTGGTAGAATCCCTTTGACGGAGTTCTGTTTTAATCACTTTAGTTTCGTAAGGCAGTTCTTCGCCCTCCTTGCTCTCCAGCCTGTTAATCAGTGTTTCGGCAGCGGCCTCACCTATTTCCGGGCCATGCTGGCTTACCGTACTAAGGCTTGGCGTAAGCCTGCGCGACCATACACCATCGGCAAAACCGATAAGCTGCACATCTTCAGGAATCCTGAATCCTGCCTTAAGTACAGCCTTGTGCGCCGTAACCGAAGCAGATTCTTCCAGCGCAAAAACACCGTCAATCTTTTTACCTTTTATATCAAAAAACGCCGGGAATTTTTCATCCAGTTCCTCTGTACTTTCGCATCGAAGTATAAGGTCTTCGTTTATTGCCACGCCATTGGCCTTAAGTGCCTCAAGATACCCTTCAGCACGCAGTTGCCCTACACTAAGGTTATCTATGTTGCTTATAAGCGCTATGTTTTTACAGCCTGTTTTTATAAGGTGGTTTACAGCATTTACGGCAGAGTCAAAATCATCTACAATAACTTTGTCGCAGTTTACATCTTCAGATATCCTGTCGAACATCACAATAGGAATATCGTCGGCAATAGCGTCTTTAAAGTGTTTAAACTCATGCTCCTTTTGCGTTTCATCGGCTACCGAAAGTATAAATCCGTCTATAGTACCGTTGCTAAGCATATCCATAGCCGTGATTTCCTTTTTAAGCGATTCATTGCTTATACAGGTAATAACATTGTATCCCCTGGCATTAGCTGCTTTTTCTATACCGCTAAATACCTTAACAAAAAACGGGTTAAGAATATTAGGTATTATAACCCCAATGGTCTTAGATCTTTTGCTTTTAAGATTAACGGCAATGTTATTTGGCTTATAGTTTTTAAGCTTGGCAAATTCCTGAACCTTAATTTTAGTAGGCTCGCTAATTTCCGGGCTGTTACTTAGTGCCTTAGACACTGTTGATACAGATACGCCAAGTTCTTTTGCAATTTGTTTTAACGTCGCTTTTGGTCTCATATTCCGGGAGATGAATTACAGTGTAAAAATAACGAAATTTTTGCGAAAATGTTACAGTTCGCTTTATCAAAACGTAATCATTACACAATTTAGTAAAAAAATTCACAAACAAAACACCTTGTTTGAAAGAATTTTCGGTAAAAATAAAACGTTTTCTTATGATGAAAAGTTAATCATTTAATAAAAAAACTAAAAAAAACGCAATTAAAATCAATTTGCAAAATTTTGCAAAAAAATGCAAAAACCTTCAACAACTACCGAAAACACTAGGCTTTTTTGCAACGCTAACCTCAAAGGTTTATACAGAAAAACACAATTTTTTGTTAATACCACACAAAATATCTAAAAACCGCAAAACCGTTAACATTTACTTGGCGTATATAATAGTGACTTAGGTTAAACACATGAACATACTATAAAACGTATAACCACTTAAATGTTTCATTATGAAAAGTACAAAAGTAACTGTAACTGAAGTTGCCACCTCACCGGCAACAAATCTTGCCAGCCGGAGGAGCTTCCTTAAAATAAGCGGACTTACACTAGCCGGCACAGGATTGCTGCTCGCCGGATGTAGCGATGACGACAATCCGCCAGCGACACCAGACAGCAGCATGCTGCCGGGAGTAAGAAATGGAAAATTTGACCTTGGTGGTGGCGATGCCGGTATACTAACCTACGCATACGCACTGGAACAGCTTGAGGCCGACTTTTACACAAGGGTAGTAAACAGTAATACCTTCGGTAGTATTTTTAATAGCGAAGAACAACAAGTTCTTGCCGATTTATATGCACACGAAGTACTACACAGGGAATTTTTTAAAACTGCCATTACCGCAGCCCTGGCAGGCACAGCAGGCGAAGTACTCCCTACACTACAGTTTGCCTACAATAGCGTAAACTTTAACAACAGGGACAGCGTACTGGGAACAGCAAAAGCACTTGAAGATACCGGCGTAAGAGCGTACAACGGTGCAGGCCGCTATATTCAAAGTGCAGATTACCTACTTATAGCAGGCAAAATCGTTTCTGTAGAAGCACGACATGCCAGTGCCATCCGTAGCCTTATAAGCCCGGGCACCGCTAGTTTTGCAGGAAATGACATAGTAGACGCAAACGGACTGGACCTTGCCGACAAACCAAGCATGGTAATTCCAGATGTTGCAGCGCTTAACTTTATACAAACTGCATTTACCGCAAACTACCTTCCTTAATTGCTAACCCACATAAACCGGAACATTATGAACATCTTAAAATTTATAGAGTCGTTTACCAATGAAGGCATGCTAAGCAGCCTTAACGATAAAAGCAACCGCCGCGACAGCTTTGGACAATTTGGAAAAATAGGCGCAAATGCAGCTATGGCAGCGCTACCACTGGGGCTTGCTACCCTGTTTACACAACGCGCTAAAGCAGCGAACACAGCCTACGCTACAGCAGCTACAGCAGACAGCGTTACAGACGCACTTAAACTGGCTTTGGTGCTAGAATACCTGGAAGATGAGTTTTACGCTACTGCACTAAGCACAAACGGACTTGTTACAGGATCAGACCGTACTATTATAGCACAAATCAGCCAGCACGAAAACGCTCACGTAGCTTTTCTTAAAAATGCACTTGGTGCTGCCGCACCTGCAAAACCTACATTTGATTTTACTGTAGGCGGCGCGTTTGACACCTTTGGCGATTACCAAACCTTCCTGGCACTTGCACAAGCATTTGAAGACACAGGGGTGCGCGCATACAAAGGACAGGCAGGCAACCTGCTATCTAACGGTGATGTACTTACCGCCGCGCTGCAAATACACAGCGTAGAAGCACGCCACGCATCGCAAATACGCAGGCTAAGGGGACTAAAAGGATGGATTACCGGAAACACCCGCGGTGCAGGTATGCCAGAACAAACCCAGGCTGTTTATGATGGCGAACAAAACACAAACCAGGCGGGTATAGACATTACCAGGTATACCGCCACATCAGGTAACCCTGCGTTTGGTTCAGGCTCGTATACAGAATCGTTTGACGAGCCTATTACAGGCCAGGTTGCAAACAGTATAGCAGGACTATTTATTGTAAGCTAATAAAGATTAGGTTGGTTTATATTTACGGAGCCCGGTTGTATTTTAAGTAATACAGCTGGGTTTTCTTTTTAAACCCGTTAAAGGCAAATCATACAGTACAACCATAAAACAAGAAAAGCCACGCAATGCGTGGCTTTCTAATGCTTTTGTTATCTGTCGCTTCTTAGTGAGCAGCAGGAGCAGCAGCAGCTGGTGCAGCAGCAGAATCAGCTGGCTTAGCAGCAGAGTCAGTAGCAGTAGCAGCTGAATCAGCAGCAACTGGCTCAGCAGCAGGAGCTTCTACAGCAGTAGAATCAGCAGCTGGTTCAGCAGCAGCCTCAGATTTTTTGCATGAAGTGAAAGAAAGACCTAGTACAGCAACTAGGGCTAGGCTTAAAACAACTTTTTTCATCTTACTAAATTATAAAGGTTAATTATTAACTCGGAGCAAAGATATAAATTTTTTGACACTGCAAAATATTTATTACACAATTTTTTTTCGGAGGTTTTCGCCTTGAAATTCAACACATTACCGCCAAAACCCTTGTTTTTAACACGTCAATCGAAACATTCGTAGCTTTTGCAATCCTGCTATTTCAACAAAAAGTGCCCAAAAATAAGATTTAGGGTACGTTTTACTTTACAAGTTTCATCTCTTTTACCAGGTGCGAAGCCCCGGCAAACTTATCTACAATGAACAACACATAACGCATATCTACCATAATGTTTCGGCAAATTTCAGGATCGTAATGAATATCGCTCATGGTACCTTCCCAAACACGGTCAAAGTTAAGCCCAATAAGGTTTCCTTTTGCATCTATAGCCGGGCTGCCGCTGTTACCGCCTGTAGTATGGTTAGTAGCAATAAAGCATACCGGCATTTTACCGTTTTCGCCGTACTGGCCGTAATCTTTCTTGTTATATAAGTCGATAAGCTTTTGTGGCACATCAAACTCATAATCGCCCGGAACATATTTTTCAATCACCCCATCCAAGTACGTCATCGGCTCGTAGTATACCGCATCGCGTGGCTCATAGCCTTTTACCTTACCGTAGGTTACGCGAAGGGTGCTGTTAGCATCAGGGAAAATTCGCGCATCTTTAGGGCTAAGTTCCAATATGGCTTTCATGTACGTGCGTTGCAGGGCTGTGATTTTCAGGTTGATTTCCTCGTACTTAGGCATTACCTTATCATAATATGCCAAAGCCATAGCCTTAATAACCTGATACCCTTTATCGGCATTCAGCCTTTCTATAACCGCAGCCGGCTCACCCTCTAAAAGTTGCTGTACGCCGCTGTAGCTGGTTAGCTTGCTTTTACCGTACACCTCAGCAGTAAGTTGGCCCACGTTAGCATTAGCCAGCGATTCCGGTAAAAACTGCTTGGGCGACTTGGCTAAGTACAGCGCCATAAGCTGTTCAAACACCTTTTCGTCTACCGCTTTGCTGTAATCTTTATACGTACCTTCCAGTGCTTTTAGGGTATTGCCTTTACGGTCGTTAAACGTTTGGGCACCTTTAGCCGTGTATGCCTGCTCCAGCTGATATAAGCGGTAGCCAATGGTTAGCAGCTCTGTATTACGCAGGGAAACCTCCACAAAATAGTCGCGTGCCAGGGCATACTGCTCTATAGCTTTATAATTCTTTTCAAATTCCGGCAGCAGGGTACCGTATTCGGCTTGCTTGCCCCCTTTGTTTACCCACTGGGTAAATTTCTTTTCGTAATCGCGTTTAATACCGACAGCGTTGCTCTTTTTAAGCCCCTGCACCTCACCTATCCATTTTTTCCAATAGTTGGCTATACCGGCATATTTAGCCGCATACTGAATTTTTATCTGCTGGTCTTTGCGCATAAAACCATCCTCTACTTTAAGGGCAGCATCGCGTACCTCAATCTTAGCCGGATCCAGCACATTCATTATCTGTTCTACGGCTACAGCCGGAAGATACTCTGTAGTACGGCCCGGGTAACCAAATACCATAGTAAAGTCGTTTTGTTTAACGCCACCTATGTTAACCGGGAAAAAGTGTTTCGGTTTGTATGGTACGTTGTCTTTACTGTATTCGGCAGGGCGGTTGTTTTTATCGGCGTAGATACGAAACATACTAAAATCGCCCGTATGGCGCGGCCACACCCAATTGTCCGTGTCACTACCAAATTTACCAATGCTCGACGGCGGTGCGCCCACCAGGCGGATATCTTTAAAGGTCTCCGTTACAAAACGAATGTACTGGTTACCTTCGTAAAAGGTACGGATACTGTTTTCCTGCCACGCCTCTTTTGGCAGCGACTTGGTAAGGCTACTTATGTTTTCCTGTATTTTTTGCTGGCGCGCTTTTTCGTCCAACCCCTGTGTGCCTTCAAGTACTTTTGTAGTTACATCGTCTATGCTAACAATAAACATTACGGTAACACCCGGGTTTGGCAGTTCTTCGGCAAGGGTCATCGCCCAAAAACCGTTGGTCAGGTAATCGTGTTCCAGGGTACTGTGGCTTTGTATGTTATCAAAACCGCAGTGGTGGTTAGTAAGCAGCAGACCCTGATTAGAAATAACCTCGGCAGTACAACCACCGTCAAACTGGGGTACAGCGTCTTTAAGACTGCTGTGGTTAACATCATAAATGTCTTTAACCGACATTTTCATGCCCAGGTTTTTCATTTCTTTTTCGTTAAGGCCGCTAAGCAGTGAGGGTATCCACATACCGCCCTGCTGGGCAATGGCGGGCACTGTAATAAACAGCACCAGTAAGCGTAGTAGTTTCATTATGGGTTTGTTTTTAACGGATGCAAGGTAAGGATTTTTAGGGAGGGTGGGAAATGGAGAATTTTCTTAACTTGCACCAAACCTAAAAACCAACATATGTTCGAAATTGATTTTACCAATCACTACCCAATTTTACTAGATAAAGATACTATCCTTTGCAACGTCAGAAAAAGGATAATTAGAGTTACTCCCGAAGAAAAGATTCGTCAAGCATTTATTTCATTTTTAATTTCAGAAAAGGGATATCCTAAAGACAAAATTCAAATTGAAGTTCCTATGTCAAGGTTTAGAAAAGAGGCTTCTGGAAGAGCAGATATATTAATCTTTGACGAGAGCGAAAATGTTTTATGCTTAATTGAGTGTAAAGAACCTAATGAAATTTACACCGACAAAGTGTTGGAACAGATTTTAAAATATGACGACATTGTTCAGGCAGAAACATTCTGCATTGTTATTGGTTCATCATGCGCTTTCATGTTCATCGATGAAAACCATAATTTAATTAGTGCTTCAGAATTCCCTACATACAAAACGCTTATCGAAAATGGGGAAATCAATTATGAAGTTAACGAAGACGTTCCGTTCGAAAGATTTTCTATTAATGAACCTATTGAAAAGCAGACTCTCGATTTGTTTTATGAAGAAGGCATTTTTGGCAACCATACAGATATACGATTTATACCTTTTTTAATAAACCTGTATAATTTTTACATAGACGATAATCAAAAAGTAATATGTAAAAACATCAAAGACATCGGTTTGAAGACTATAAAGTATGGAAATGCAGGTAGCGGCACCTTTTCAGGAGCGTATCGGTCATTTCTTTATATGGAAGATGTAATAGTTAGCTTTTCTATTTCATCAATGACGAGAGGAGCAGGCTTTCCTGTAAACACTTCTTTGATGTTTGGTGTAGAAAAACT
>JAAXJD010000030.1:35260-35707 GCA_012270005.1 Flavobacterium sp.
AACAGCCTCTAAGATTGCGGGAAGGTCAGTCTCGTTAATCTTGTTGATGGTTTTGCGGACATTTATCATGATGGGGCAATTACTGTGGGCAATCTTGGAGCCGCTAAGAGAAAAGACCTTATAGACTTTATAAAAGATAGAAAACCTCAACTAATATCTCAAGATAAAATATTTTTAGGAAAATTACCGTTATATGAAGATATTGTTGCTAACTCAGAGCATACCATTTCTTTCTTGAAGCGAAGCATTGACTATGTATTAATTCGTGATGAATTTAGACTCCATAAAAAGCAACTAATAAAAATCCAAGACAAGTAGATTGCCACGCTCCGTACCTCCGCTCGCAAAGACAGAGCCTGAAAAAAGCAACAGCCAAACATCCCACCAACCCTGAAAGGGTTGCGCATACTAACCTCGGGCAACGCCCGGGGTATTTCACAAACCCCC
>JAAXJD010000110.1:0-6315 GCA_012270005.1 Flavobacterium sp.
GATGCTGAAGCATCGTACTGGCGCGCTATAGAAGCGTTACAAAGACGTCCCCAGCTAGCTTTTATTTTAAAGAAATCATTACCTGATTTCTCCATAAATTTCTCTTTGGTTAATACCCACCCAGCACCCACAGATGGGAACGTTGCCGATTTTTGGTTACCATCAAAATTAAATACAGAAGCACCGTCTCTCCTAACTGTAGCATTCAAAAGATATTTGTCTGCGAATGCATATTGAACACGGCCAAAGTATGACTGAAAACGAGTTCTGCTTCCATTAACATCACTATTAGCAGTGGTTTGTGCTATATTACCAAGGTTAAGGTATAATGTAGCGTCGTTACCATAGTACGGAACGTCTGTAGCAGTAATGCTGGTGGTACGCCATGTATCTTGCTGTTTACTGTAACCTGCAAGCGCTGTAATCCTGTGTTTGTCTATAGATAGCGTGTAAGTTAGGGTATTTTCCCAAAGGATGCTCTCCCTTGTTGTCCAGGTATTTGTAAGAGAACTGTTTAAAGACCTTTGAGATGAACTTACAAAATATTCAGGGATATATGAGTAACCAAAATAATCGGTATTATCTCTTGTATAGCTTGTTTTGGCGGTAAGGCCTTCAACAATATCAAGCTCGGCAAAGCCATTAGCCACATTTCTGTTACTTACACTTTTACCACGGTAAAAATCTAGTGTAGCACGTGGGTTTGCAAATGTACCAAGGCTAGGGGTATCTGGCAGTGTACCATAGGTACCATCGGCATTTTTAGCACGGAAAACCGGTGGCGCTACCCTTGCCTGATAAAATGGAATTTGAGAATCGTTTGTATTAGCTTTAGAGTAAGCTATGTTACCACCTACCCTAAAGGCTTCGGTAATGTCATAAATAGCACCTAAACGAGCTGTTATCCTTTTGTAATCGTTACCCGAGTTAATACCCTGGCCGGCATCTAAAATACCATCCTGAGTAAAGTAGCCAAGCCCCATGTTATAACGGGTCTTTTGTGAAGCCCCGGAAATAGATACGTTGTGGTTTTGTGTAACAGCTGATTTTTTAAGGATTTCCTTATACCAGTCTGTATCTACGTTACCAAACTGGGCAGCATTAATAGTAGCTGGATTATTTTCGTATGCTGCTTTATCATTGTACATACGTATATAATCTGCGGCGTTAGCCAGTTTAAGCACATTTACAGGTACGGTAAAGCCAACATTAGAATCAAGCGTTATGGCTATGTTTTCCTCTCCTGATTTCTTTCCTTTTTTTGTGGTTATTATAATTACACCGTTTGCAGCACGAATACCATAAATCGCAGAACTTGACGCATCTTTGAGTATACTCATGCTCTCTACATCCGAAGGATTAAGATAAGAAATGTCTTTTGTAAGAACACCATCTACCACGTATAGCGGCTCGTAACCGGCTATACTACCTACACCTCTTATACTAACCAAAGGAGTACCACCCGGGGTACCTGAGTTAACTACATTAACACCGGCAACTTTTCCCTGAACACTACTCATAACGTTAGCGTTAGGGCGGTCACGCAGGTCTTTTTCATTAACAATAGCTATGGCACCTGTTACATCAGCTTTCTTTTGCGTACCGTAACCTATTACCACCACTTCCTCTAAAGTGTTTGCAGCACTTGATTTCATGGTTACTTTCATAGGCCCTGATGTAGCATTAACAGTTACGGTATCGTACCCTAACATTGAAAATGTAAGAGGACTGCCCACAGCAGCTTTAATAGAGAAGTTACCGTCGATGTCGGCAGAGGTAGAAACCTTTCCTCCATCGGCAGTAATGTAAGCATTAGGTACAGGAAGACCTCCTTCGTCCAGAACCTGACCCGTAATTTGCTGGCCGTAGCTAATACCGCACAGCAGCAGCAAAAAACCCAGAATAAAGTTTTTCATAAATTGAACTATGTTAAAAGTTAGCAAAACGAAGGTACAACTCTAAAACGTTATAGCTGTAGTTAACATACCCAATCATTACTACATCAAAAACAAAAGAAAATAATATAGAAAATTGATTAACAATAAATTATAAAAATAATTAACCCATCAAAAACTACAGTAATGATGTAGTGATGATGAGTTAATTATTTTTTTACGAAAACGATTTTAAAACCGTAAAATATGTTAAAAATTTTTATTCGCTATACTGTAATCATAAAGCGCGTTAAACTCTCTTCTGTAGATATGCCAAGTTTTTTCCGTAACCTATAACGATGCAACTCTACTCCTCTGAACGAAATATTCATGAGCGGCGCAATTTCCTTAGAAGATAAATTCATTTTAAGATATATGCACAACTTAATATCCTTTGGTGTAAGCAGCGGATATTTTGTAGTAAGACGTTCCACAAATTCTTCGTGACTTTTTACTAAGTTTTTTTCAAAACTCTGCCATTCGTTCTTACTGATAGAATTCGTTTTTATAATCTTCTTTATTTTAGAAACCAGCTTAGGGGTATCTGTTTCTGTGTCAAGAGCCTCTTGTATACTTTCAATCATTTCACTATGTTTTGCAATGCTTAAGGATTTACCCGCTACTTCGCTTGCTTTAGACTGTACTTCCATTTCCAGCCTGTGTTTTTCATACTGCTGCTCTTTCAGTTTCATTTCTGCCTGGTATTCTAACTCCATAATCTGGGTACGGTGCCTGAGTTCTTCTTCATTTAAACGTACCTTCTGCATGTATTTAAGTGTATTCCATCGGTAGTATAAAAACAGTACTGCCCCGGTAAACATTATATACACAACCACCATATACCATGAATAATACCATGCCTTATTAACAGAGAAATTATATTCACCCACCTTTGTGTGAATCCTTCCGTTTTCGGTATATAACATAAGCGAATAGTCGCCACTGCTAAGGTTGTTAACCATTACTTTACCGGCCACCACGGGGGAATAGGTTTTACCATCGTCCAGGCTGTAAACTAAATTGGGTTTTAAAAACCCAAAGCGTGATGTAATAATATTAAGTTCCAGCGCACTGCCGTACTTAATACGTGTGTCATGATTTATAAGTTTACCTTCGTAAAGTCCTTCAACGGTAACTGTAGGTGCAGGCTCTTTTGGTAAATCCCTGTTTAAGCATAAAAAGCCGTCGTCAAGGTTTATATATATTTTATTTCCTTGATTATATACCTGTATATTTTCTATAATCAACCTTCCCTGATAGTATTTATCAGGAATTAAACGCCATGAAAACGAATCTCCGTTCTGGTTTACCAAATAAAGCAAGTTGTTTTTAAAAACGAGGAAATTGTTATCATCTATAGGTATGATATCTGAAATGAACCCGAACTCCTTATTAAAAAGCTGGTTTTTTTCCAGTTTAGTAGAAACCGCATTATATGTATACCATGAACCGGCTATAAAAAACAATACCTGATCCCTGAAACTGCAAATCTTTACATTAAAATCACTTTTTATGTGATTATTTGCCGATACGTTTTCTACCTGTTTTACATTAAAATTATCATCATACGTTATGCGGTACAAACTTCGGTAATTATCTGCCGCCCATAGTTCTCCCGGATGGTTTTGCGCTATATTGCGTATCGGCTTTTGTATTTTATCCAGAATTTTATACTTACTAAGGTCATTAATGTTATTATATACGGCTATACCCGAGTAATTTGCCTGGAAGTAAACATTATCATACCGGCTTTTTAAAAATTTCCATCCACCGTTTACCGGGCTAACTTTAGTAACCATTCCATTGCTAAACACATAAGTACCGTCATTATGCCCCATAATAAAACTGTTTCCATTTTTATATATGTCCCAAACCTGTCCCTGAGTATTTGGTACAGGTGCAATATTTTGGTCTGAATAGGTAAACACACCGTGATTGGTTACTAACAAATAACCGCCTGAAAACGTGGAGAGTGAATAAACAGAACCTAATAAACCTGAATTATCCGTAAAAAGTTGTAGTGGGGCGTTAATTTCTACATGGGCAATACCATTATCCAGCCCCAGCCAAAGATCTCCTTCCGTATAGGTTGCTATACTTAAAACAGCCTTGTTCCGTAAAGAGTTTTGCCTGTTTATATTTTTATAAGAGCCATCATTAAGGTTAACCAAATACAAGCCACTACGCGAAGTACCTATTGCAAGCAGGTTTTTACCTATAAATTGTTCAGATAAAATAACTTCCTCTTTTAGAACATTGTTTAGGGCATTATCCCACGAAGCAATTCCCGTACTATTTGCTACATACACTCCCTTATTCTTTGTAAATATAAAAGTGTTGTTATTATACTGATCCATACCATGCACTACGCTGCCATTTACCAATGCCCATTCTTTTACATGAACAAACTTATTGTCCATAAGCCGGTAAATGCCATTACGGGTAGTAGCTGCATACACTTGATTGTTTATAACATAACAGTACGATATTTGCGAAGGAAAGTTAAGGCGTTCTATACGGCCTTGTTCATACACATAAAGCGCATTAAAGGATTGAAAGAACAAACGGTTTCCGTTCCTGAAAATTTTCCATATCTCCTCATTCCCGGCGAAACCTGTAAACAATTTTTCTGAAGAAAGACATGTGTAACGCATTATACCATTTAAGCGCTCCCAATATCCAAACTCTTTATAGGAGCCGCAGTAAATTTTATTACCCCATATAAAAATAGAACGGATAATGGTTTTATTGGGCATAGCATACTTTTCCCATTTAACACCATCGTAACGCAAAAAGTAATGGTTGTTCGCAAAATACATAGCTTTATCTGTACCCTGAGCTACGTTCCAAACCTGGTTATCGCCGTTATATTCTGATTTTGTAAAATTTTCAACATAAGGCAGTAACTGCTGCCCCTGAGCTACATTTAAACCAAAAGGTAATAGTAGTAGTAAAAGTGCGCGTTTTAATAACATATCACCGCTTTATTATTAACCGTTCAAAAATAGGAAAACTATAGCCAAAAAAAATGCCCCTATGTATGGGGCACATTTTCTTTTACATATCCGTCGAGGTATTTAAACCTAGGCGCTAATTTTCCATGTTCTGCAATAACGGCGCGTTCTAAAATTCCGTGGGCATCATCATTAAAAAATGCCGGGATTACGTGCTGCAAAAACATATCTCCAAAGCCTTCGCTGGCATCTTTAGGAAGTTCGCACGGCAAATTATCTACCGCCATAACCACTACAGCCGCCGGATGAAAAACATCTACTTCCTGGCGTGTAAGCGGATTGTATCCATACAATGGCTCTGCAATTGTAGAGGATCTCAATGTACAAGCTACCGGTCCGGCTACATCGCAAGAAATATCGGCAACAACTTTTAATTTACAGTCTTTCCCGGCAAGCATTTCTGCTGTAAGTATATCAGGGGCGTTATTTCCATGGAAGTGACCCGCAATAAACATATCTGCTGCATTTGCAAAACGTGCGAAATCTGATTCAAAATCTTCGGCACCGGTAAAAAACTCGGCATTGCCTATTGCAGGCTCGCCATCTTTACGGCGGTTATAGTCCAATACATCTATATGTACATATACAGGTACATCGTAAGACTTAGTAAGGAAGTCGTTTATAGAAACCTCCTTTATTTTTACGGCGTCTAAAATTTCTTTAGCACCCATACCCACTTTACCATGACCCGTGAGTACAACTTTAAACGGAGGAAGATATAGTTTTTTAAGCCTTGATATAAGTTCTTCCTTACCGGTTAAGCTTTCTGCCTTGGGCAAATCATGAAGATCATACTTAAGGCAAAATGCTCTAAAAGCATTATAAGTCCCCACGATACCGGCATAACGACCAAAACCTAGTAATCGCTTTCCATCCCGGTTTATTACAGTTTCATGGTCATACAATGTAATATCATTATCTAGTACTGCCTGAAGCATTTTTTGGTTGTAAGGCTGCTTTTTTATGGTGTGAGAAAAGAAAAAATATTTTTTTCCGGGTATTAAAGCATCAATAGGTACTTCTTTAACACCTATAAGTACATCGCAATCAGAAACATCTTCTGTTACATCTATACCAAGCTCTTTATATTGCTCATCTGTAAAAACGCGTATATCTGAGGCTTCAACTTTTATTTCAGCATCAGGGAATAATCTTTTAAATTCCAACAACTTAGATGGTGAAAAAACCACCCGTTTATCCGGTGGCGATTTACGCTCCCTTAATATCCCAAATTTCATATATCCTATTTTTGTAAAAGCTTGGTCTTTTTTGTGAATTTAAAAAATACGAAAACGAAATAGCTTAATATTATAACTATATCGTAATTTATAAAATTCAAATATAACATATTTTCAACATCTATATAT
>JAAXJD010000110.1:6325-8100 GCA_012270005.1 Flavobacterium sp.
TAAGGCAGGAAAATTTATTGTTACATATAAAACATGATAATAAGTTACTTTTTTATTACTTTTGCACCTTCTTGTAAGCATGGGGCCGACTGGTTTTGACAGCAAGCCGTAATGGACAGTAAGCACGTCGGGAAATGGAGCTGTTCCCGTATATCATTGCTCCGAACATTTAAACGGCGAAAATAACTACGCTCTTGCTGCTTAATTCTGAACTATAGTAAGAATAGCCCTCGTCCCTGCCTGGCAGGGAGGCAGGATTCTCCTGAAAAGCCTTGGTTTATGGCGTTTCGATTAGGAGAACCGTAAAAGTAAACCTAGGGAAAGTTTTGCTCTGCGGCTTTCCTGACACTTTAAGAGCTAAGTAACAGGTGGCAGTTTCCGGCCTTACCTGTTAACTAAAATCCAAGCGGAAACTAAGCGTGTAGAAAGCTCTTTGTTACCTTGTTTGGACCCGGGTTCGATTCCCGGCGGCTCCACGAGGACGGTTAGAGGCATGATTTTAAAAAGTTGCCAAAAACACACAAAACGTCTCTAAAAGCCTATAAAACCTGCAAATATTAACGTTTGCAGGTTTTTTATTTCCACCTGCAACGGTGTTAAAAGGTTTTGTTTTTGGATAATTCACTTCGTATTCCACATACAAGTATCTCCTCTTATTGTACCTAGCAATACATACACCTACAACCTTTTAAACTTTAAAAGCCGAAATCATTAATTTTAGAAATAGCAATACCGTTAGAGGTGCAAAATAAAAATCCCGACTGCAAATTGCAATCGGGATTTTTATTTCAATCCTTTAATCTCTTTCAGGATAACTCAGATAACTAATGGCTATTTCTTAATAATAGTAAGATTTTTAATTTGATTGCCTGTAGTAACTCTTACAATATAGCTTGCCGCCTCTAGTGCGCTCATATTAAGTGTGCCACTGTTAGCATTCCATTTCACTTCAAAAACCAGCTTACCATTTAAGTCGTAGACCGCTACATTAGATATGTTTTGTGTCGATTCTATATTAAGTTGTTTGTCTACCGGGTTCGGATAGTATTTAAATACATCCTTAGTAAGATGATCATTACCTAAAATTATAGATATGGTTACTGCCAGAATCGTTTTACTTGTACACTCATTAATTGTTTGGGTAGCGTAGTAGGTGATTCCATTCTCCAAAACAGTACCCTCAGGTAGAGGATTACTTCCAACTAATGCTTCGGCTTCAGAAGTATACCAAAGAATTCCCTCGCCTACGACAATTATATCTGCAACTGTAGCATTGTCAGCACTATTAAATGCCTGTTGTGATATGCCTGTAGGAGCAGCAGTTGTGTTCACTGTTACACTCACTGCTGTCCTTATACTCTCACAAGCGTTTAGTGTTTGCGATACGTAATATGTGCCTGTTGTAAGGATTGTTGTCAAGGCAAGAGCATCGGTCGAGGTAGCATCTGCATACCATGCCAGTGCATTACCATCTGCAACAAGCTCTGCTATAGTTGCACCATTACAGAATGTTTGCGCTGAAGCTGTTGGAGCAGCAGTTGTGTTCACTGTTACACTCACTGCTGTCCTTGTACTCTCACAAGCGTTTAGTGTTTGCGATACGTAATATGTGCCTGTTGTAAGGATTGTTGTCAAGGCAAGAGCATCGGTCGAGGTAGCATCTGCATACCATGCCAGTGCATTACCATCTGCAACAAGCTCTGCTATAGTTGCTCCATTGCAGAAAGTCTGTGCCGATGCTGTTGGGGCAACTGTTGTATTTACTGTTACGCTCA
>JAAXJD010000075.1 GCA_012270005.1 Flavobacterium sp.
GCAAAAGCTAACTTGTTTATTAAATAATAAAAACGGCTATACCTCCTAAATATATTATACGATGGCAAAGAAAGGTAACAGAATCCAGGTAATTCTAGAGTGTACTGAGCACAAAGCTTCTGGTGTGGCCGGAACTTCAAGGTACATAACAACAAAAAACAAAAAAAATACTCCTGACAGGTTAGAGATTAAAAAGTTTAATCCTATTTTGAAGAGAGTAACTGTTCATAAAGAAATAAAATAATCTGATTGAATCATGGCAAAGAAAACCGTTGCAACGTTACAGACAGCTTCAAAGAGGTTAACTAAAGCTATCAAAATGGTAAAATCACCAAAATCTGGTGCTTATACTTTTGTTGAAGCAGTAATGTCTCCTGAAGAAGTGGATGCGTTTCTTAAGAAGAAATAATTATCCCTTACAATATATAGAAAAGCTACTTTCAATTTAAGAAAGTAGCTTTTTTATTTTCTATCTTTACCCAAATTTTAGAAGACGAAGTAACCAATATGAATTTCTTTAAAAAAATATTTTCTTCGGAGAAGAAGGAAACACTTGATAAAGGCCTCGAAAAAACCAAAACATCGTTTTTTAGCAAGCTTTCTAAGGCTGTTGCCGGAAAAAGCAAGGTAGACGACGAGGTGCTTGATAATCTTGAAGAAGTACTTGTAAGCTCTGATGTAGGGGTAGAAACCACCCTTAAAATCATAGAGCGTATAGAAGAGCGCGTATCGCGCGATAAATACCTGGGTACAGATGAGCTAAACGGCATACTGCGCGATGAAATCGCCAGTTTGCTTAGCGAAACCAATTCTGGCGATTCGGCAGAGTTTGAAGTACCTGCCAATAAAAAACCTTACGTACTTATGGTAGTAGGGGTAAACGGCGTGGGTAAAACTACTACCATAGGTAAGCTGGCCTACCAGTTTAAAAAAGCCGGCCACAATGTGGTGCTGGGCGCTGCAGATACCTTTAGGGCAGCAGCTATAGACCAGCTTCAGATTTGGGCCGACCGTGTAGGTGTGCCTATTGTACGCCAGCAAATGGGTAGCGACCCGGCTTCGGTAGCGTTTGATACGGTGCAGAGTGCCGTAAAACAGGGTGCCGATGTGGTTATTATAGATACCGCGGGCAGGCTGCATAATAAAGTAGGCCTTATGAATGAGCTTACTAAAGTAAAACGCGTTATGCAAAAAGTTATAGACGACGCCCCGCACGACGTACTGCTGGTGCTGGACGGCTCTACAGGGCAAAATGCTTTTGAGCAGGCCAAGCAATTTACTGCTGCTACAGAAGTAACGTGCCTTGCCGTAACCAAGCTAGACGGTACTGCCAAAGGTGGTGTGGTAATAGGTATTTCTGATCAGTTTAAAATACCCGTGAAGTATATTGGTGTAGGAGAGGGTATTGAAGACCTCCAGGTGTTTAATAAATTTGAATTTGTAGATTCTTTCTTTAAATAAATTGTAGTATTTTTCAACCAACCAAAAAAACTCCAAATGAAACATCTTTATCTGTTACTTTCACTTTTTTGTGTAAGTATCGTGCTATGCCAAGAAACCAGTGGCTACTACGTTAGCACTAATGGAAAACGGGTAGAAGGATATTTTAAAGAAACCAACTACGCCTGGTTTGACGAACTTAAATTTAAATCGCAGGACAGTAAAGAGTTTACGCATCTTAACTTTGATGATGTGGCAGAATACGGAGCAGACGGGCGTAAATTTATTAAAGAAACCGTACAGATAGATAAAAGCGGTGGTACTAACGTAGGTTTTCCTGCCAATTCAAAAGATCCGGTGTTTGAGAAAAAGGCGGTTTTTCTTGAAGTACTTATAGACAGCTACGCTTCGTTATACGTAAATCTTGAAGGGGCTAATAAGCGGTTTTTTTATAAAGTAAAAAGCAACGCTAAACCTATTAAACAGCTTGTATATAAACAGTATTATGTAAGCGGCACTACTGTTGGCGCAAATAATATGTTTAGGCAGCAGCTTTCTATAGATGTGCTATGCCCTAATACCAGTGCTTCTAAATTTGAAAATATAAGCTACTCTCAGTCAGCGCTGGAAAAAGCTTTTGCAGAGTTCAATCAATGTAACGGTTTTGACGTTAAAGTTGCGGAACCCGAATCTGATAACCCTACTACCATAAGTTATGGGGTAATTGCCGGAGTGGGTATAGCTTCTACATACGGAGAGGTACCAAGTGGTTTTAGTGTTGTAGCAAATGGTATGGCGTATTTTGTAGGTGGAGAAGCCATTGTAAAAGTACGATACTCAAGATTTTCATTGTTTGGGAAACTATTGCTTCAAAAATTTGACGGTAAGGGTAATAATCAGCGATATTTGGTGCCAAATACCGAAAAAAACAGCCTCAGTGTAGATATAACTGAGGTAAACGTTAACCTTGGTGCACGTTGTACTTTTCCTGTAGCCGAAAAGGAACGGTTTTTTCTTGAGGCAAGTATGCAGTTCGCTACGCCGGTGTCTAATACAATGACGGCAACCTTCACGCAATATACAGGTTCAACGCTTAATGGTTCATCTACGTATGTACTAAAACCAAAATCAAACATCTGGCTAAATTTAGGTGCCGGTGCGTGGATAACCAAGAAAATTGCCTTAGGCGTATACTATACCCCAAGGCGTTCACTTTTTGTGGCTAATGATTTTAGGAGTACCACTGTTGTGGGTGGGCTAAAATATATTCTTAAATAAACATACAAAACAACGGCAGCCTGGATTTTTCAGGCTGCTTTTTTTAAATCAATCAACCGTATTTATATGAAATTTTACTTTACAGCTATTATTCTGCTGGTGGTTTTTATGTGCTTTGCGCAAAATGTAAAAGGCTACTATGTTACCGTAAACGGTACACGTACAGAGGGCTACTACAAACCGGCAAATTTCTTTAATGAAAACAATCTTTATTTTAGCACGTCTGATACTGGTACAGAGTATAAGAAAATAGACCCCGCCTTAATAACCGAATACGGTGCCGGAAACGATGGGGTTTTTAAAAAGTATACCGTAAACCTGGATGATTCTAAGCTTATGGGTACCGATGTAGGCAACAAAAAAATGCCTGTTTGGGTTAGCCGAACCGTATTTTTAAACGTGGTTGTTTCAGGAGAAGCCTCACTTTATTCATATCTGTCAGATAAAGGGACTAAATTTTTCTATGAAGTAGCCGATAAAAATACAGGTGTTAATCAGCTGGTTTACAAACAATATATGGTTAACCAAAGTAATATAGGGGAGAATAACCAGTTTAGGCAGCAGCTTTTTAATGATGTGAATTGTGATGGTAACGGCGTGTCTAAGTTTGCCAACCTTAAGTACAATCAATCTGATCTGGAAAAGATTTTTACCCGCTATAATACCTGCAAGGGAGGAAAGGAAGGTACAACCGAGCTAAAAGTATCGTCGAGCCAAAGGGCTAAATTTAGCTTTACTGTATTGGCAGGTGTAGTAAATGAAAACATTACTACTACAAACCCCAGGTATCCCGGTGCAAAGGACAACAAAGTTGTTTTTACAGGAGGTTTAGAATCATCTTTTACATTACCGTCTAAAAAGATTTCGTTTTTCTTTAAACTACTTTACCAGGATATGTCTTCTACATCTACCGTAAACTACGCGTCTACCTCCAGGGCTTCTACGGAAATTTATACCATAAATGCTTCGCTGGTTAATGCGTATTTGGGGCCAAGGTATAACTTTCATATTGGTAAGCAGCATACTGTGTACGCCAACGCTGCCTTTCGTTTGTTTCTGCCTTTCGGGACTTCAAGCCACAAACACATAACAACCAATGATCTTGGAACCGTATCGTATTCAGATAAAGTATCACTAAAGGAACAGTACTTGTATTCGCTGGGTGTGGGCTATATGTTTGGCGGTAAATACGGTATAGAGGTTAACTACGATGCTCCTACAAAATTAAAGGGAGCTGATTTATCTACCATAAAGCTAAATACAGTGGCGGTAAACCTTCGTTATAAGTTATTTTAGGCGAAGTGCATATCACATACAATAAAAATAAACGGGGTTACTTAATAACCCCGTTTATTTTTTGCCACAATTCGTTATCAAACCCTGATAAGGCAAAGTTTTTATTATTCGCAGAATCGCCCATGCGAATTACCACCATTTTTTTAGACGGAATTACATAAATCTTTTGGTCATTTTTGCCCAGTGCCATGTACATATCTGCCGGTGCATCGGGTATTAGATTACCTTTAAATTCCGTTTGTAACGTCGGCATGTGGTAACTTTCCTTGCCGTTTAACCACCACAGGTACCCGTAGGATTTATTAATGTTTTGAGACGGTGTAACCATACTTTCAAAATACTTTTTGCTTACCACCTGCGTGCCGTTCCAGTTACCTTTATTAAGCGCCAATAGCCCAAAGCGCGCCATACTGCGGGCATTACTCCAGTAAATGCTAAAAGGTTCCATTTTACCCGGGCCACCGTTTATCCATCGGCCGCTCATGCCTATTTTATCTTTAAGGGCAGTATCAAAGTAGGCCTCCCAGGTTTGGTTGCTTGCTTTTGCCACTACATCTTGTAGCTTTACATAAATGTTGTGGTACGCCCAGCGCGTACCGGCGTCGGCTTTATATTTGAGGTTTTGTGCATTTACATCATTTCCGTAGCTGTCGTCTATGCCACTGGTCATGGTAAGCAGGTTACGGCAGGTAATTTTCTGTTCTTTTTCGGCGGGGGCACTCGTCCAGCCCTTGCCAAGATATTGGCTCACAGCGTCATTTTCATTTACCAGTCCGGCGTCTTGTGCTATGCCAAAAGTAGTGGCGGTAAGAGTTTTTCCTGCACTAGCCCAGTACCACGGTTTCCATTGCTTGTGGCCGTTCATGTATTCTTCAATTACTATTTTACCGTTTACGAGTACTATAAACGCACGGGTATGCTTCTCTTTAAGGTAGCTTACTAAGCCCGTTATGTTCTGTGTATTCCATCCCAGCAAAGCCGGGGAAGTAGTTTGCCACTTGGCATAACCATCTGCCGGAAAGTATAACGGCTCTTGGTGCTGTGGTGTTTCGTTTAAAATAAGTGGCGCAAAGGATATTGCCAGCGACAGCGCAAGGCTGCCAAGTAATAAAGGTTTCATGTTCAGGGCTTTTGCCAAATGTAATAAATTGGCTTTTATAAATATGCTTTAATGGGTTTATTGCAGTAACTTTGTATGGCAAAAACGGTTACATAATGAAAAAAATCTTTATACTTTTTACGGTAGCAGTACTCGCTGCAGGGTGTAATAAACATTTTGAAGGTACAGATTACGGTAAACTTAATGGATATTGGGAAATAGAAAAGGTAATAATGCCCGACGGTTCTAAGAAAGAGTACGGCATTAACCCTACTATTGATTATCTTGAAGTAAAGGGTACAGCAGGTTTCCGTAAAAAAGCCATGCCACAACTGGATGGTACTTACAGGGCTAATGACTTTTCTGAAAACTTTACAATAGGTAAAGAGCAAGATAAAACTGTATTACACTATAACACGCAGTATGCCAAGTGGGATGAGGAACTACTGGAACTTACTGATAAAGAACTTGTGGTGCGCAACCAGCATAATATAGAATATCATTATAAAAAGCCTGAACCGTTTACGCTTAAATAATCATATGGCAAAAAGATTTAATGATGCTAACTCTGTAGCCGATGTGCTAAAAGCCTTTATAGGCGAAAACAAGCTGCAGCGGGGCATGGACAGCATAGACGTTCGCGATGCATGGATAAAGCTTATGGGTAACGGGGTAAACAACTACACCCGTAGTATAAGCCTGCGTGGTAGCGTGTTGTATGTAGAGCTTACATCGGCAGTGCTGCGTGAGGAGCTGAGTTATGGCCGACAAAAAATAGCCAAAATGCTTAACGACGATATAGGCAGGCAGGTAATTACCGAAGTAGTTTTACGATAAATAGAAAAAGGGGCGCACGTATGCAACCCCTTTTTCGTGTGTAACCAACCAAACTTTTTTCTTCTTCTGCCAGCAATTTTTTGCTTAGCTGTTTTTTTAGAATTTAAATCCTACTCCAAGTTGGAATACTGAGTTTTTAGCACTTTCATTCTCAATGATGTCAGTAATACCCTGGTTGTAGCGCGCTGTAGCGAAGATTCCCAGTGGAGTTTCAAAGGTTAAACCACCAGATACGCCAAATTCAAAATCTTTAGCCTCATTAAGGTCAAGATCGCCGCCATTGTTATTAGCATCCGAGTCTATTTCCTCATTTACTTTAAAGCTAAACTGTGGTCCTGCTTCAATGCTTAGGCCTTTTACAAGGTAAAATTTAGCCAATACCGGTACATTAATGTAGTCTAATTGGTATTCTACCTTACCATTTCCGCCAAACAAGCCGCCATCAATGTTGGTTTTAAAGCCCTGGCCAGAGTAAAGCGCCTCTACCTGTACAGAGAACAAATCAGGAGCTACCGGGAACTCTCCAAATACACCGGCATGGAAGCTTGTGCGAGAATCCGGGCTGTCAAAATCGCCACCATTTATAGTAGCAAAGTTAACACCACCTTTGATACCAAAGCTTGGTGAAGAGCTACCGCCTGTAGCGCCATTATTGTCTTGTGCCTGAGTCGTTGCAACAGCACCCATCATTAGGGTTCCAACTGTTAAAATTTTAAATAGTTTCATCATTAATTAGTTTTAGTTTTGTTTTTCAAAATTATATACTTAAAATTGGTTGTTTTACCAACGATTTCTTAATTCACAGAATTTTAACCGCCAATGCAGTCATGGACCTCTTACATAAACGGCTATAAAACCTACTTAAAAATAGAGCGGGGCTTGTCTGTAAACTCCCTTACTAATTATCTTTTTGATATAAATCGTCTTGTTAAGTATTTGGAAGAGAAAGAATTAAGTGTTAGCCCGGTAACCATAGGGGAGGAGCTCATACAGCAGTTTATTTATCAAACGGCTAATGAATTAAGTGCCCGTTCACGCGCCAGGCTTATTTCGGGCCTTAAGAGTTTTTTTAACTATTTAGTGTTTGAAGATTACCGGAAAGATATGCCATTAGAGCTTATTGAAGTACCTAAAACCGGGCGAAAACTACCCGATACACTGTCTACTGAAGAAATTGACCGCCTTATTGCTGCAATAGACCTTAGCCGTGAAGATGGCGAACGCAATCGCGCCATGCTGGAAACCCTGTACGGATGTGGACTTCGGGTATCTGAACTTACTGCGCTAAAACTGTCTGATCTTTTTTTTGACGAAGGTTTTATACGTGTAACCGGTAAGGGCAGTAAACAACGTTATGTGCCCCTTAGCCCTGTAACACAAAAATACCTTACTATATATATAAATGAGCTTCGTACCCATGTTGCCGTAAAAAAAGGTCATGAAGACACGGTATTCCTCAGCCGCAGGGGCACCGGGCTTACACGTGCTATGGTATTTACCATTATAAAACGCCTTGCCGAAAAAATCAACCTGCAAAAATCTATAAGCCCGCACACCTTTAGGCACTCTTTTGCCACACACCTGCTTGAAAACGGCGCCGACCTGCGTTCTATACAGCTTATGCTGGGGCATGAGTCTATTACCACCACAGAGGTATATATGCACATAGACAGAAGCTTCCTTTCGCAGGTGGTACGTAACTTTCATCCGAGAAATTGAGCATTATATCGAATATTTAAATTATTATTCATAAATTGTTTTAAATTTATTGAATGAAGTTTTACGACGCCCCCGATCTCGATGAAGCTGCGCCCCTTAAGGCGTTTTATAAGAAATTGCTTAATCAGGTACCGGATGTGATTTTTAAATTATTATGGAAACCAAAGAATGATTATTCGCTGGAATATTGCAGCGATTCTGTAGGTCATATCTATGAGATAACTCCCGAAATATTTACAGCAGATTTTGTAGAAGCGTTAAACAGCCGTTTGCTTCCTATGTATTTGCGGAGCTTTTATGTTTCGCTGCACAGGGCACGCAAGCACAATAAGCCTTGGGAGTTTGAATACCAGGTAG
>JAAXJD010000185.1:0-5088 GCA_012270005.1 Flavobacterium sp.
ATGTTACTAAGGTCTTCTTTTTGTATTTTTTGTATGGGGCTTACGTATATGCCTATATTAGTATCACAGCGGCCTTGCAGTATATCGGTAGGGAAATGGTTTACTATGCCGCCGTCGCCATACAGGCGGCCGTCTATTTCGTAAGGCGAAATAATACCAGGAAATGCCGACGAGGCCAGTACGGCATCGGCTATTTTTATGTTGTCTTCAAAAATACGCAACTTGCCTGACACAAGGTCAGTAGCCGTGAGGTGCATTTTAAACGAAAGCTCACCCAGGGTAGCATCGCCAAAAACACTGTGAAAATAATCACGGAAGGCAAGCGAATCTATAAGCCCCGGCTTGCGGAAGGTAAAGTGTTTCCAGTGGAAGAAGTAAATCGACTTAAAAAACTCCAGTATTTCCTCGGGTTTTTTGCCCCAGGCATATAAAGAAGATACTATGGCGCCAGAGCTGGTCCCGGCTATATGGTTTGGCCTAATACCTTGCTCGTCAAGGAATTTTAATGCCCCGGCGTGGGCAAGGCCTTTGGTGCCTCCGCCCGAAAGGGTAAGGCCTATGTTTTTTCCGTCAAACTTCATACCTGGTTTTTGATTTGCCTGACTAAATTACACCTTTTTACCGAATGGCCTTTTTTTTGATATAACAATAATTACATTAATTTTACCCCAAATTTTGAGGAGATGACAACTACAGACACCCTAATACAACAAAGCCTTAATAAGGCACAATCGTATACCGAATACCGCGCGCTGGTAACACGTCTTTTAAACGAAGGAATGAGCACCGGCCCGGAACAAAGCGAGGCGCTTACCCACTACAGCTCGCTAAACGAAACCCGTATGAACAGGCTGGATAAAACCATAACGGTACCTGCCGAAATAGCCGAAAAGCTAAACAGCCTGGAACAATCGTACCTGTTTTTAGTAATTACCGAAGGCTGGTGTGGCGATGCGGCACAACTGCTGCCTGTAATGAACAAAATGGCAGAAGCTACAGATAAAATTACCCTGAAAACGGTACTGCGCGATGAAAATACCGAACTTATGGATGCGTACCTTACTAACGGTTCCCGCTCTATACCAAAACTTATAGTGCTTAACGCCGATACACTGGAGCCTGTAGCCAGCTGGGGGCCAAGGCCTGCGGAGGCTGCAAAACTGGTGGTAGACCTTAAGGCGCGGTACGGCGCCTTTACCGAGGAAGTTAAGGTGGCACTGCAAAAATGGTACCTGCACGATAAAGGCATTAGCAGCATGAACGAAATACTGGCGCTTTTAAAATAAGCAGCAGTTTTAACGCTACATAAAAATTATACCATAAAAAAAGCACTCTGTAACAGAGTGCTTTTTTTTTATGCTTGCCTTTTGGCAATGGTATGTTTATGCCACTACGTTTATAATACGGCCCGGTACTACAATAATCTTTTTCGGGGCGTTGCCGTTAAGATATTCGGTAGTGCGGGGATCTGCAAGTACTGCGGCTTCTATTTCGGCAGCAGGCATATCCAGTGGGAACTCCAGCTTAAAGCGGGTTTTTCCGTTAAACGACACCGGGTACTCCTTGCTGCTTTCTACCAAATACTCAGGGTTAAACTTAGGGAACGGCACGGTGCTTATGCTGGTTTTGTGACCCAACTGGTGCCAAAGCTCCTCTGCTATGTGCGGCGCGTATGGCGAAATCAGTACGGCAAGCGGCTCCAGGATAAGGCGTTCGTGGCAGTTCATGGCGGTAAGCTCATTAACGGCAATCATAAACGAACTTACTGAGGTATTAAACGAGAAGTTCTCTATGTCTTCCTGTACTTTTTTAATGGTCTTGTGCAGGGTTTTATACGCGTCTTTTGTAGGCTGGTTGTTGGTTACAATAAAGCCTTTATCATCAAAGTATAACTTCCATAACTTTTTAAGGAAACCACTTACCCCGGTAATACCGGCGGTATTCCATGGCTTGGCCTGTTCCAGTGGCCCAAGGAACATTTCGTACAAACGAAGCGTATCGGCACCATAGTCTTCACAGATGTTATCGGGAGTAACTACGTTGTATTTCGACTTCGACATTTTTTCAACCTCACGGCCTACTATGTATTTGCCGTTTTCGTTAAGGATGAACTCAGCATCTTTATAGTCTTGGTTTAATGGGTGGTTACGGAAACCTTCCACGTCAAGTTCATCAGAAGCATTAACAAGGTTTACGTCTGCGTGTATTTTAGCTATCTGAATAAAAAGACCATCTGTTAATTCAGTTAATTCTGGAAACTTCTCAACTAAAGCCTTTTGAATATTTGGGAAGTGTGAAGAAATTAGTAATTGTCCATCTCCAAATTTACCATCAGGGTATAAACTACTCTTAAGTAATTCTAGCGATACAAATAGTTTATTATTGAATTTTGAAATGAAGTTTTCTACGATTCTTTTTTCATCTACTGTAAATTTTCTTCCTTCAATAGCATTACCAATACCATCCGTATAATCCATAATACTAAGTCTATGTACAAAAGCACTCGTACCCAATATCATCCCCTGGTTAATCAGCTTCTTAAACGGTTCTTCCTGGTTGATAAACCCGCGGTCTTTAAGGAACTTGTTCCAGAAACGGCTATAAAGCAAGTGGCCTGTAGCGTGCTCGCTACCACCTATATATAAGTCAACGTTCTGCCAATAGGCTTCTGCTTTTTCTGATATAAAGGCATCATCATTAAACGGGTCCATATAGCGCAGCCAGTACCATGAACTACCTGCCCATCCCGGCATGGTGTTCAGTTCCAGTGCAAATACGGTTACATTGTCTATTTTATCTGTACTTACTACGGTGTTTGTGGTAGTGTCCCAAGCCCACTCTGCGGCGTTACCCAGTGGTGGCTGTCCGTCTTCGGTAGGCAAATATTTCTCTACCTCCGGCAGGCGGATAGGCAGGTGCTCGGTGGCTATCATTTTTGGCAACCCGTTTACGTAGTACACCGGGAACGGCTCACCCCAATACCTCTGGCGGCTGAACACAGCATCGCGCAGGCGGTAGTTGGTTTTTCCTTTACCCTGACCCATTTCTTCCATGGCGGCAATGGCTTCTTTTGTGGCAGCCTTATAATCCATCCCGTTAAGGAAATCAGAGTTTACAAGCTTTACATTGTCTTTGCTTGCATACGCTTCCGCTGAAATATCGGCTCCGTCAAAAATGTTCTTTATTTCGATGCCAAGGTGTTTGGCAAAATCATAATCGCGTTGGTCGCCCGCAGGTACCGCCATAACAGCGCCTGTGCCGTAGCCGGCAAGTACATAATCGCCTATCCATATCTGTACCGGTTCTTTAGTAAACGGATGCTCGGCATACGCTCCTGTAAATACCCCCGAAATGGTTTTAACATCGGCCATACGCTCGCGTTCGCTGCGCTTGGCAGTAGCCTCTACGTAGGCTTCAACGGCGGCTTTTTGCTCCGGCGTGGTTATTTTGGCAACCAAATCATGCTCCGGTGCCAGGGTCATAAACGTAACGCCAAAAATAGTATCTGGGCGGGTGGTAAACACCTCTATATACGTTTGGTTTTCAAGCGGGCTGGTAAGGTCTGTAAAAAACTCAGCAAGGTCGTTACCCTCAGCATCCACCTCGTTTGGCTGCAATACGCGGAATTTTACGCTTGCGCCTACTGATTTTCCTATCCAGTTGCGCTGGCTTTCTTTAAGTGATTCTGTCCAGTCTATGGTTTCCAGGCCTTGTAGCAACCTTTCGGCATACGCCGAAATACGCATGCTCCACTGGGTCATCTTTTTACGGATAACCGGGTGGCCGCCGCGCTCGCTTACGCCGTTTACAATTTCGTCGTTAGCCAGTACGGTTCCCAGTGCTGGGCACCAGTTTACCTCAGTTTCGGCAAGGAAGGTAAGGCGGTATTTAAGCAACATGCGCTCTTGCTCGTCTGCGCTCCATGCGTTCCATTCGGTTGCGGTAAAAGTCGGTATATTATCGTCGGCAGCAGCATTAACACCTGCGTTACCGTGTTGTTCAAAATGCTGTATAAGCGTGCAGATGCTCTCTGCCTTGTTGCTGTTGTAATTAAACCAAGAGTTAAACAACTGAATAAAAATCCACTGTGTCCACTTATAGTACTCCGGGTTGCTGGTGCGCACTTCCCTGTCCCAGTCAAACGAGAAACCTATTTTATCCAGCTGCTCGCGGTAGCGGTTAATGTTGGTTTCGGTGGTTACCGCAGGGTGCTGCCCGGTTTGTATGGCGTACTGCTCTGCCGGAAGGCCAAAGCTGTCGTACCCCTGTGGGTGCAGTACATTAAAACCCTGGTGGCGTTTGTATCGGGCATAGATGTCGCTGGCTATATAGCCCAGCGGGTGGCCTACGTGCAGCCCAGCCCCGCTTGGGTAAGGGAACATATCCAGTATATAATATTTCGGTTTATCCGATATGTTTTCGGCACGGAAGGTACCGTCTTCTGCCCAAAATTTCTGCCAGCGGGCCTCAATTTCTCTGTGGTTGTATTTCATTTTTCAGTTTCTGAGCTGCTGAGCTGCTGAGCTGCTGAGCTTTTTGTTTTTCTATTAATTATGTAATTCCTGTTTACCAGCTTGGGGCTAAGCCGCTAAGCTGCTTAGAAGCTAAGTGGCTTAAGAAACGCAAATTTAGTGTTTTTTTTGGAAAGCTACTGAGCCTCTTAGCTGCTGAGCCGCTAAGCTTTTTGCTCAGAAGCTAAGAAACTCAGAAACTCAGCAGCTAATAAAAAATACTTTCTTATTTTTACGGCTAATTTAAGCATATACTATGGCATCATCTTTTGAGAAGTTTCAGAAACGCAGAGTAATATCGTCCTATTTCTCTGTTGTACTGAGTATTTTCATAGTGCTTACCCTGCTTGGGGCGCTGGGTTTATTTGTAATTAATACCGAAAAAATATCGGGGTATGTAAAAGAAAACATACCCATGACCATATACTTTAAGCGCGAAGTTACCGATACTACCGCGCAGGCTTTTGCTACACGCCTGCAAAAAAGCCCGTACTATAAAAACATTAAGTTTGAAATTAAGAAATCATGAGATAAAAACAACACCAACCTGATGCACTCCAGAGACGACTTAAATGAT
>JAAXJD010000185.1:5098-7937 GCA_012270005.1 Flavobacterium sp.
GTTTGTAAGTAAGGAAGAAGGTGCTAAAAACAACCCCGACCTTATGCAGGACAGCGAGGTGTTCCTGGAAGGAGAAAACCCTTTGCTGGATAGCTACGATATTCACCTTAAAAGCCAGTTTGTAGACAAAAAGCATATAAAAGACATAGAGGTAGAACTAAGGAACGACCCTGCCGTAGCCGATGTGATTTATGATATAGTACTGGTAGAACTGGCTAACGAAAACATTAAATCCATATCGTACTGGGTGCTGGTGGTAAGCGCGGTTTTTGCCGTGGTTTCTATGTTGCTTATAAACAGTGCGCTGAGGTTAAGTATTTATTCGCACCGATTTACCATTAAAACCATGCAGCTTGTGGGCGCCACCAAGGCGTTTATCCGCAGGCCGTTTATATGGAAAGGTATTAAGCTGGGCCTTATAGGCGCATTTTTTAGCATACTGGTGCTGTTGTACCTGGTACACTGGGCCGATGGCATGCTGCCCGAACTAAACATTTGGGAAGACTGGATACCTACCGCCATAGTGCTTGCCGGGGTATTGTCTACCGGTATAATAATAGCTGCTATAAGCACGTTCTTTGCTACACAAAGGTTCCTTAACCTGCGTACAGACGACCTGTATTAATAGACCTGTTTTAAATTTTGAATTATAAATTTTAAATTATCGGGAGGTAATTTACTGTTAAAATAAATTAGAGTGTTTTGCGGTGCAAAACCTGAAACCTGACACGTTAAACCTGAAACAAAAAAATGGAAAAAAGCCCTTTAAAAAACCAATTCCTTTTTACTAAGGAAAACTATACCTTCTTATTAATAGGCCTTGCCGTAGTGGCACTGGGCTTTATACTTATGAGTGGCGGTGGCAGCGAAGCCCCTAATGAGTTTAACGAAGCCGCACTTTTTAGCATGAGAAGGATCCGCATTGCACCTACCGTGGTGCTTATTGGTTTTGGGATTACCATTTATTCTATACTTAAAAGCCCAAAGGGTACTACTGCCGGGACTACCTTTCCTGAAGACCAACCCATAAAAAACAAGCAGTAATACATGGATTTTATTCAAGCCTTGGTTCTTGCCATTATTGAGGGACTTACCGAATACCTGCCTATATCGTCTACTGCGCACATGATTTTTGCCAGTTCGGCATACGGCATACAGGAAGATGCTTTTGTAAAGCTGTTTCAAACCGCCATACAGTTTGGTGCCATACTTGCCGTAGTAGCCCTGTACTGGAAAAAGTTTTTTGATTTTAGCCGACTTAGTTTCTATGTAAAACTGGCATGTGCGGTTATCCCTGCGCTGGTGCTGGGTAAGCTGTTTGACGATATGATAGACGACGTACTGGGCAAGCCTGTGCCTATAGCCATAGTACTTATTGTAGGTGGTGTGGTGCTGCTGTTTATAGATAAGTTTTTCCACAGCCCTGAGATTTCTAACGAAGAAGATATTACCATAAAAAAAGCCGTTACCATAGGTTTTTGGCAGTGCCTTGCCATGATGCCGGGTACCAGCCGTGCCGCTGCCTCTATTATAGGAGGTATGCAGCAAAAACTAACCCGTGAGGCGGCAGCTGAGTTTTCGTTTTTCCTTGCGGTTCCTACCATGCTTGCCGTTACCGTGTACTCTATAATGCTTAAAAAGTATGAGGTAGCAGGTGCCGAAGTAAAAGGGTACACCATGCTTATGGAGGGCGATAACATGAAGTTATTCCTTATGGGGAATGTAGTGGCGTTTATTGTAGCCATTATAGCCATTAAGGGTTTTATTGGTGTTATTAAAAAATACGGTTTTAAACCCTGGGGTATTTACCGTATTGTGGCCGGTACGCTGTTACTGGTATATTTTACGTACTTTAAATAATTAGTATTGGCTTTAGCTGAAGATTTTACCGAAGGAAAAGTACTGCTTATAGACAAACCCCTTACGTGGAGTTCGTTTCAGGCAGTAAACAAAGTACAGTCGGCCCGTAAGAAACACCTGGGGCTAAAATAAGTAAACGTGGGCCATGCCGGTAAAAGCCACCGGTGTTTTCGGCAATAAAGAAAGACGGTAAGCGCCTTTATGAACACGCCCGTAAAGGCGAAGAAGTAGAAATCGCTGCGCGCAAAACTACCATATACGAGTTTGAACTGACCCGTATAGCCCTGCCCGAAGTAGACTTTAGGGTGGTGTGCAGTAAGGGTACGTACATCCGTTCGCTGGCGTATGATTACGGTGTGGCGCTTAACAGCGGTGCGCATCTTACCGCATTACGCCGTACCAAAATAGGCGAGTTTGATGTGGTAAACGCCATATCTCCTAACGATTTTGAAGACTCCATAACGCCTGCCGAATAAATGAAGTGGTTAGCCTGCATAGTGTGGTTTTTACCCGGCGTTATTTTGCCACAGGTGAAACCTGCTCAGTTGCAGGATGGCGATTTTATATTTCAGGATATGGACTGCGGCCCGATTTGTGACGCCATAGAAGCGGTAACAGATGGTTATGCCGGGCGTGATTTTAGCCACATGGGGATCGTCTTCCATAGAAATGATACCCTTTATATTGCTGAGGCTGCCGGTACGGCGGTGCGGCTTACTCCGTTAGGTAAATTTGCCCAAAACACAAAAAAGCCCATGCTGGTTATGCGGCTTAAAGCCAAATATACCTCGCTTATACCTGCGGCACTTGATTTCACCCTAAAACAAATCGGGGTGCCGTATGATGATGAATACGTGTACAATAACGGATCATATTATTGTTCTGAACTTATTTACGATGCTTTTTTGTATGCTAATGGCAACAAGCCTTTCTTTACACTATACCCCATGACCTACAAACAGCCCGGAACCGATAGCTT
>JAAXJD010000007.1 GCA_012270005.1 Flavobacterium sp.
GTTATAACATTATCGTATCCAACTCTTAACAACCCACCGCACCCCACAAACAGCAATAATAGCCACAGCCACTTTATACTGCAAAACCGCACCCACTAACCCCAAAGCACCAAAACCAACAGGTACGTTGCGCCGCTTTTTCTTCTATCCTGTGTTTTGCGTTACAGTATTGATTATTTGTGTTTTAGCTTTGTAAAAGTTATGCTTTAATTAATTTAACAAAGTTTTTATGCGCTTTATCTTATAAAAAAGCCGTTTGTCGAAAAATTAAGCGCAGTATTTTCTTTATAATTAGCTTAGCGGTACTAAATATTCCAACACATGTTACTGACAAATGATCTAATGATTTTGGTAGCCCTTGGCGCCGCCTGCGGGCTGTACGCTTTTGTGGCGTTTTGCATGCAAAAGCTTTCTGTAAACAAAAAAGAGCAAATGCTTAGCAAGTACTCAGAACTGCGCAGGCAGTCGCTTACGCTTCAGGAAGTGGTAAGCAACTACCTCCTTGCAGATGATGCTGATAAAAGACTGCTTAGCGGTGAGCTAACCTGTGCTGATTTGTACAGGCAGCTAAAAAGTAACCACGTGTATAACTTGTCAGACAAATATTTGTCTAAAGTTAAAAAGAGCAACAACCTGCTGTTTTTAAATAGAGCCGAGCGTAAACTGTACGAACAGGAAGAAAGGCTTAACAACGCACAACGTCTTATATCTTCGGCATCCAGGTAATCCATTTTTTTATTTTCTGATACAAAAACCTTCCGCAATCGGAAGGTTTTTTGGTTTACAATGGTATAGGTTTACAGAAATGGCTACCTTTAGGCATAGCAATAACCCCGGCGATGATAAAAGAGTCTAAAACCGACGTAAAGATAGCTTTCCGTAAACCGGCATACCCCATAATACCTGAGCTTATGGAGTATCTGGAAAAATACAACCGTACCACAAAGTCGACCTTGCTGTATGATGATTTGCTGAGGTTTTCGGGAGGTATTTCGGTGTACGACAAGGAGGGGAACGACACCCTTTGGTTACGTGTTTTCTATCCTGAGTTTGAACAGGCGGAGATAGAGGCGATTAATTACAGTCATGTAATGCGACAACTTCTTCAAAGGCACTGTAAAAAAACTCCTTATCATAAACAGGGGAGGGGGTGATATTGTACCTGAAGTCAAAATTATTGCGGGTTCCGTACTTAAAAATGAGTTTTTTTTCAAGGTCGGTGATGTTTTCAAGGAAACATTTCCTTCTAGTTTGGTTTATTTCGGCTAGTTGTTCAATTTCTTTTTTACGATAGAGTTTGCATAGGCTTATTTTAAATAGCCACATACCAGTATCTCCAAAAACAGCATCGGTCATTTCCATAATCTGGGATACATTATAGTGAGTAATAGTGCCATTGCTTAAGTTGCTAATAAATAGTGCTTTTATTTCATTAATCAGCTGTCTGTCACGTCCCATTTCAAGATAATGCAGCAGTACAATATCGCCCTTGCTCATATATCTGATTATGGTGTCATTACTAATGCGAGCTCCCATTTTTTTCTCTGAATAAATACCGTTCACTTTAATAAATGCCATTATATTTTGCGTATTAGTTCTAAATAGATTCTCTAAGGTATCAGGGGTATGGCCCAGCTCGCGATATTTTGTGAGGCGTAGTCTGTTGTAGGTAGAATCTAGGGTAACAAATTCTTGTATTTGTTTATTGTAAGTCCCGTTTACCTTCATGTTTTTCTGTTTGCTTTGCTCTGCCAGTTTCATTATTTTAATAAATGCCGGGTCATCTTTGTAGGGACTAAAAATTTTTTTCCTGAAAAACTTTTCTCCAACGCCTTTTTCAGCCAACTTTCGAGAGTAAGAGTATACCATTTTGGTGTCGTTCAGTTTTGCCGCACAAGCAGCAGCATTGTAAAGGTCTACCGAAAAATTGGCTATTTCAAAAGCTTTGTTGTATTCTCTTAAAGCATCGTAGTATCGGGCTTCGGTAATGCTTAGTTCAGCGAGGTTGGTAAGCCTTTTGTAGTTTTGCCCTATGGTTTGTGCCTTGGTAAATGAAATGATTGAAAGGGTAAATAGTAGTACTGCTTGTTTCATAAGAGGTTGATTTTATAGTATAAACGGTATTGTGATTGAAATATTTCCTTAGGAATTAATCACGATTAAAACGCATTAAGTATCTTTAGCAATAGCAATAATCCTGGCGATGATAAAAGAGTCTAAAACCGACGTAAAGATAGCTTTCCGTAAACCGGCGTACCCCATAATACCTGAACTTATGGAGTATCTGGAAAAATACAACCGTACCACAAAGTCGACCTTGCTGTATGATGATTTGCTGAGGTTTTCGGGAGGTATTTCGGTGTACGACAAGGAGGGAAACGACACCCTTTGGTTACGCGTTTTTTATCCCGAGTTTGAACAGGCAGAGATAGAAGCAGGCCTTAACAAAATTTACACCCTTTTACATTCTGATGGTGATGAAGATACCCTGCCGTACCTTACGGTAGATTCTATTGAGTTCTGCACCTTCGGTAATTCTAAACCGTTCCGTATACGGGTTCGGAATATTCTTAATGATAATTATACCAACTTTTACATAAAAAAGGCCGATGCCTCGCGCATTTACGGGCTGGAAATGGAAGACCTCTTATCGCCTAACCGCGTAAATTACCTGGTGTACAAAGACACGCTTATAGAGGAGCACATCCTCGGCATACCCGGAGATGTTTTTATAAAACAACACCTGGATAAATGTACCGAACTCGAAAAATCACAGTTGGCCAAAGAGTTTGTAAAGTTTAACGAGCGCTGCATGGTAGGGCTTTTAGGCGATATGCGCTCGTATAACTATGTGGTTATACCCACGCATGATTATGATCAGGTGGTGTACCGCATACGTGCCATAGATTTCGACCAACAGTCGTATGAAGGGAACCTCAAAATTTACCTGCCGCAGTACTTTAAAGAAAACTTCAGGATGGTGAAGCTGGTTATGGATAAGCTTAAACCAAATTCAGTAGAGCAATACCGCAAAGAAGTACGCTCAGTTATTGCCAAGCGTTTGCTAAACAGCCACGAGCGTTACCTGGATTTGGTAAGCATACTAAAAAAAGACAACATAGCCCCAAAAGGCCACGTAACAGAACTGCGCACGGCTTTGCAAAAACTTACTTATGACTCTAAGTTTCGCCTTTGTGAAAATATGGGAGACATAGCCGAAATAGGGCTGGAGTTTGTAATGAAAAACTACCGCAAGGCAGAGTAGGCTGTTAGTTTTTTATCACTTCTATACAAAATAGTATCAGTTTGGTTATGGGTAAAAATGTACTTTAGTGGGTTATATACCGTTAACCAAACCCTTTTTATGAAACCAAACCGGATGTTTTTATTCCTGCTGCTTTTTGTGGCATCTTTCGGCTATAGCCAGAATCCAATTTCCCGAGAAACGATTAACATAGATGCCGGCTGGCGCTTCGCCTTTGGTCATCCGCATGATACCGCTAAAGACTTTGGCCATGCCGAAGCGTATTTTTCTTATCTGGCCAAAACAGGTAGTGCCGATGGGCCTGCCGGTGCCGTGTTTGACGACCGCGCATGGCGACAGTTAAACCTACCACACGACTGGGCGGTAGAGCAGCCCTTTAGTGAAAAAGCCAGCTATAGCCATGGGTTTCATGCGGCAGGAAAAGGTTTTCCGGACAAAAGCATTGGGTGGTACCGCAAACAAATCAATATTTCCAAAGAGGATTTGGGGCGTATTATTACCCTGAAGTTTGACGGAGTGTTCCGTAATTGTAAGGTGTGGTTTAACGGGCATTTCCTGGGGACGGAAGAAAGCGGTTACAACAGTTTTGAATATGATGTTACGGCGTATGTAAAGTATGGCGAAAAAAATTCGATTGCCGTACGTGTAGATGCCTCTATGGAAGAAGGCTGGTGGTATGAAGGCGCAGGGATTTATCGGCACGTGTACCTGCAAAAGACACAACCGCTGCACATAGCCACAAACGGAACGTATATTACCACCAAAATTAACGGAGCTAATGCTGAAGTAAATGTCGTGGCTACGCTGCTTAACCAGGGCAGTTATACAGGGGCTGTCGCTTTGCGCCATACGGTTTACGACACAGGTAATAAAGCGGTTGCTACAATTACAGAGCCTGTAACAGTACCCGATTTTTATAAAATGGCGGATAAAAAATCGGGCCTTACAATTAGTAATGCGCGGCTTTGGGATATAGAGCATCCTAACCTTTACACTTTGGTTACCGAAGTGCTACAGGCGGATAAGCCCGTAGACCGCTACGAAACCACATTTGGCATTCGCGAAATTCATTTTGATGCCGAGAAAGGCTTGTTTCTTAATGGTAAAGCTGTAAAACTAAAAGGGACCAATAACCATCAGGATCACGCCGGTGTGGGTACGGCAATACCCGATGAGTTGCAGTACTGGCGTATTAAGCAGCTAAAAGACATGGGCAGTAATGCCTACCGCTGTTCGCACCATCCGCCTACGCCGGAGTTGCTCGATGCGTGCGACAAACTTGGCATGCTGGTGATTGACGAAACCCGCCTTATGGGTATTAACCAATACCATTTGGGCAACCTGAAACGCCTGATAGAGCGCGACCGCAACCACCCGAGTGTGTTTTGCTGGTCGGTAGGTAATGAGGAGTGGGCCATAGAAGGAAACATAACCGGCGAGCGCATTACGCAAGTCATGCAGGATTTTGCCCACAGCATAGATCCTACACGCCCTGTAACGGTGGGTATAAGTAGTGGTTTCCGGAGTGGAATTTCATCTGTGGTAGAGGTTATGGGGTATAATTACCTGGGTAATGGCGATATTGATGCCCACCGCAACAAGTTTAAAAACCAGCCGGGTATGGGCACAGAGGAAGGTTCTACCTTTGCCACCCGGGGCGTGTATGTTACAGATGACGCCAGGCATTACCAAAGTGCTTACGACCGTAAGCCGCGCCCGTCTTTTTACAGCATAGAAGAAGGCTGGACGTTTTATGCCACACGCCCGTATCTTGCCGGTATGTTCATCTGGACCGGGTTTGACTATCGTGGTGAGCCTACGCCATACGGCTGGCCGTCGGTTACGTCGTATTTTGGTATGATGGACGTGTGCGGTTTCCCTAAAGATAATGTATACTACCTAAAATCGTGGTGGGGTACAGCGCCCGTATTGCACCTGCTGCCACACTGGAACTGGCCGGGAAAAGAGGGTAAAGAGATAAACGTATGGGTGCATACAAATTGTGATGAAGTAGAACTGTTTCTTAATAAAAAAAGCCTAGGCAAAAAAAGTGTAAAACAGTACAGTCACTTAGAATGGAACGTTATTTACCAACCCGGTACGCTTGAGGCGGTGGGCTATAAAAACGATAAAAAGGTAATGGTAGATGTGCAAAAAACAACAGGCACACCTGCCGCGATTAAGCTAACGCCGCATAAAACTACCCTAAAAAGCGCAACAGATGTAGCTGTGGTTACGGTAGCTGTTTTAGATAAAAAAGGGCTGCATGTGCCGGTAGCCGATAACATGATTACTTTCAGTATAAAAAATGGTAAAATACTGGGTGTGGGCAATGGCGACCCTACTTCGCTGGAAAATGATAAGTTTATAGATGATGTACAGTTGGTTCCTCTAACCGGGTTAAAAGAACAGGCGCTTAGTACGAGCGTGCTGCCGGATGTACTTCCTACATACAAAGAAACCGCCTGGGAAGAGGGTTTTAAAGACCGCGATTATAAAAATTTGGCTCCTGCGTATGCTTATAAAGCTTCTTTTGGGTTAGATAAAGTGGAGGGTACACACGTAACGTTTTATTACAAAAAGATAGGTGTAGAGGCTGTTGTGTTTGTAAATGGCATTAAGGTTTCGGCTTCTGCCGATGATGCTCATAAATTTGTGCTGGATGCAAAAATACTGAAACAGGGCGGCAACACCATGCACATTGTTGCCACACCCGAGCATAAAGTACACGACTGGGATGTTATTAACGCCGATCCCGGCGTACTACAGGTAGTAACCCCCGCTGCTCCTTACACGCGAAAGTTATTTAATGGCTATGCCCAAATCATTGTACAGCCTGATGGCAGCGGTAAGACTATTGAATTACGTGCTACATCAAAAGGTGTGAAAGAAGCAACATTGAATTTAACTGTAAATAAATAAAGGCAACGATCCAATAGTTACTCAGCCCCACACTCAAAATACGCCAGTTCCAGTGTTTCGGGGTAGCGGGTTACGGTGCCTTTGGCTTTTAGCCCGGCCTTTAGTAACACTGCTTGGGAGGCGATGTTTTCTTTTACGGTAACGGCAGCCAGTTTTTTGGTTTGGGGTAATGTAAAAGCATACGCTTTTAGCGCGTGTACCATTTCGGTTCCGTAGCCTTTGCCCCAGTAAGGAGTGTCTATACTATAGCCTATTTCTATTACTTCTGGGTCTCCGGCGTTAAATTCCCGAAGCAGGCAACTGCCTATAAAGTTACCGGTAGCCTTTTCTTCCATTACCCAGCGGTTAAGCGGCACGTTGCCCCGGCTTATAGCCTCGAGCAGAAAAGTGCGGTGTTCTTCAGGGCTGCGTTTTGGCAGGTAAAGGTTTACCTCGGGTTTTATATGCATTTCTATAAATGTAGGGATATCCTCTTCGGTAAATAAGCGTACAATAAGTCGTTCGGTTTCTAATGCAAATGCCATGGTAATGTTTTTTATAAAGGTAACTTATTTCGCCGAAGGTTGCCATAAAAAGGTACGTACCGGAGTGGCCCATTCTTCAGGTTCGGTATCTATATACTGTCCGTGCCCGGAATGTATAAAGGTGTATAACTCTTTTTTGCCCGCCAGGTTATTGTATATGGCTTGTGTTTCTTCGTAGCTTACGCGGTTGTCCTGCTCGCCCCAAAGCAGCAGGGTAGGGCAGGTAATGTGTTTGGCATAGTCTTCCGGGTTGTGGCCAAATGCCCAAAAGCCATTTTCTAAACCGCCCCAAAAAGCGAGCAACCCTGCCATGGGAAACCTGGGTATTCCCATAATTTCGAAGCGTTTGCACACTGTGCCATACATAGAGCCAAACGGACACCCTACAATAATACCACGAGGCGAAAGTTTGTAATCGTCAACGGCTTTCATAACGGCGGCTGCGCCCATGCTGCTCCCGTACAGGTAAATATTTTTTTCGCCTTTCTGGGTAACGTAGTCGTAGCAGGCCTTTACGTTTTCAGCCTCTTTAAACCCTATGGTCGTTTGGTTGCCCTCGCTGGCGCCAGATCCCATAAAATCTACCATCAGGGTATTATAGCCCATATTAAGTAAGGCGTCGGATACTTCAATAAGAGTTGATTTTGTACCCTGATACCCGTGAAATAATACTACAGTACCTTTTGAGTGGGGAGCGTCTGCTTTACTATACCATGCGCTAAGCGCCACATTACTATGTATGGTTACCGTTTCGTAAGGTTGGCCGGGCAGTGCTGTATTTAGAGGCCGGGGTAAGGAAGCACCAAAAAGCAGCATTTTTAGCTTGGCAGAAGAAGAAAGTTTATCTGTATTTACACGATTGCCCACCGTATCATCAAAATGTGTAAACGACCATGCCTGAAACGCCGCTATAACGTTCATCAGTATAAAAACAACCAGTAGTATTTTAGCTAATGTTTTAAGGAGGTTTTTACGTTTGGGAAGGGGTATGGGTTGGTACATTGTTTATATCTTGTTCATTTTTGCGGTTCTGATGTTCTTTTACTTTTCTAACAATAATACTTGCCGCAAAAGCCAAAGCCATGGTTTTATTTCCTGTAGCCCAAAAATGATACATAAGCCCTCCGGCAATAAATGGGAATAGGCAATCTATAGTTTGATTAGTAAAACGTGCGTATTGAATTAAGGTAATTCGGGTAGACTCCGGTAATTTATGGTACAGGTTTCTAAAAAAATCACGCAGGTAATTCAGGGCTGTAATCAGAACAATAAAAGCCACAGCAAACGGAATTACAATCCACGCTACCATAAAATCCGACACTTTGAGTTCGGTTATAAGATATGTTAATGCGTATGCAATGAAAATACCTGCACCTATAAGCATAAGTGGCAGCAAAAGCCATTTCCAGAGTTGGGCTAAAAACTGCTTTCTGTTCATGTGGGTTGAGGTAATTGGTTTACACAAAGTTAGTTTTTTTCGGAGTTCATTTGTTATGTTTCTCACGAAATTTAACTTTTGCCCCCTGCCGTTCGCATTTAATTATATAGTAACTTTATGGGTATGGAAACAGGAAGAAGAAAAGGGTTTAAATTTAGCACTTACAGCGCCGCTCCCCAGTCGGTTTTTGATAAGCTACTTGAAATTTTTACCGAGCTCATTACCCATACTTCGGGTGATTTTGATGAAGCCATAGACTGGTTACGCCAGCTGGATAAAGAATACGAGCTTACCACACCGGAATATACCATAGACGATTTTATAGAAGACCTTAAAAAGAAAGGCTATATCCGTGAAGAAATCCGCCCGGATGGCGATGGAAACGGAGAGGGCAGTGGTATAAAACTGGGTTCTAAGCTGGAGCAGAACATACGGCAGCAGGCACTAAAACAGATATTTGGTAACCTGAAGCGCAACGGATCGGGCAACCACCGTACCAAATACAGCGGCGCGGGCGACGAACATACCGGGGAGTTTCGTGATTATCGTTTTGGCGATGCGCTGGAAAAGATTTCGCTTACCGAAAGCCTTAAAAACGCCCAGGTAAATAATGGCGTGGATGCGTTTCGCATTACCGAAGATGATCTTGTGGTAGAAGACAGCCACCATAAGGCGCAGATGAGCACGGTGCTGATGATAGACATTAGCCACAGTATGATTCTGTACGGGGAAGACCGCATAACACCGGCTAAAAAAGTGGCCATGGCATTAGCCGAACTCATTACCACGCGCTACCCTAAAGACACGCTCGATATACTGGTGTTTGGCAACGACGCCTGGCCTATTGAGATTAAAGATTTGCCATACCTGCAAGTAGGGCCATACCATACCAATACCGTGGCAGGGCTACAACTGGCTATGGACTTACTACGCCGTAAGCGCAATACCAATAAGCAGATTTTTATGATTACCGATGGCAAGCCGAGCTGTGTACGCGAGAGCGACGGTACTTATTATATGAACAGCAACGGGCTGGACGAGTATATCGTTGAAAAATGCTACACCATGGCGACACAGGCGCGTAAACTGCATATACCCATAACCACCTTTATGATAGCGCAGGACAGCTACCTGCAACGTTTTGTACGCGAGTTTACTGAAGCCAACCAGGGCAAGGCTTTTTACACCGGACTGAAAGGCTTGGGTGAGATGATTTTTGAGGATTATGAAGCGAACAGGAAAAAGAGAATTAAATAATGGATTAAGTACAAAGTATCAAGAATTAAGTATTAAGATTGGAAGCAAAATTTATACACCGAAAAGTCTTAATACTTTGTACTTAATACTTGATACTTAATACAACTACACATAATTATGACTATAACAGATATAAAAACATTTGGCGAACTAAAAGCCTCGGGTTACCAACCCATTAGTATAAAAGACGAACTGCGTAAAAACCTTCGTAGTAAAATAGCTAAGAAGCAAACCGTTTTTGAAGGGGTGTACGGATATGAGCATACCGTAATCCCGCAACTGGAACAGGCTATTTTGAGCCGGCACAACATTAACCTGCTGGGGCTTCGCGGTCAGGCTAAAACCAGGCTGGCGCGCCTAATGGTGAATTTGCTGGACGAGTATATTCCGTATGTAGAGGGGAGCGAAATTAACGACGACCCGTTTAACCCGATTTCACGTTACGCTGTTGAGGTGCTTGCTACCAAAGGCGACGATACCCCTATTAGCTGGTTGCACCGCAACGACCGCTTTTTCGAAAAACTTGCTACACCCGACGTTACTGTGGCCGACCTTATAGGCGACATAGATCCGATTAAGGCTGCCAACTTAAAACTGTCTTATGCCAATGACCGTGTGATTCATTACGGTATGATTCCGCGTGCCAACCGTTGTATTTTTGTGATTAACGAGTTGCCCGATTTACAGGCGCGCATTCAGGTATCGCTATTCAATATTTTGCAGGAAGGCGATATACAAATCCGTGGCTTTAAGGTGCGCCTGCCGCTGGATTTGCAATTCATCTTTACCGCAAACCCTGAAGATTATACCAACCGTGGTAGCATAGTAACGCCGTTAAAGGACAGGATAGGTTCGCAAATCCTTACGCATTACCCTGAGGATATAAAAATAGCCCGTACCATCACTGAGCACGAGGCAAGACTGGACAGCCGCCAAAGTGATACGGTGTATGTGCCATCATTAGCTAAAGACCTTTTGGAACAAATTGGCTTTGAAGCCCGCGACAGTGAGTTTGTAGATTACAAGAGCGGCGTTAGTGCCCGTATGAGCATAACCGCTTTTGAAAATCTGCTGAGTACTGCCGAGCGCCGCGCGCTGCGTGCCGGTGAGGAGAAAACTACGGTACGCCTTAGGTATGTTATGGGTATTATACCGGCCATTACCGGTAAGGTGGAGCTGGTATACGAAGGCGAGCAGGAGGGTGCCGCTGCCGTAGCCGAAATTTTAATCAGCAGTGCCGTAAAAACCCTGTTTGGCGAACATTTTCCTAAAATAGAAAAGCTGGAAAAACAGAACCAGAAAAGCCCTTACCAGGAAATTATCGATTGGTTTTTTAACGAAAGCGGCGGCCTGGAAATAACCGACGATGCAACCGACAGGCAGTACCAAAAGGAACTGGACAAAATTATTCCGCTTAAGCAGCTAATACAAAAGTATGCTCCCGAAACACCTAAGGAAGACCTCTTGTTTATGAAAGAGTTTGTATTATGGGGACTTGCCGAATACAAAAAGCTGAACAAAGACCGCTTTAGCGAGGGCTACCAGTTTAGGGACCCTTTCGGTAGTTATATCAGTAAGTTGTAATTTGGTTGTTGGTTGATGGTTTTTAGGAGCTACACTTCCGTCATGAACATGAATAATCAGTGACACAGAGATACACGGAGGGAGCACTGAGCAACACGGAGAAAAAGAGGTTATACCTTTGGTATAAGAACACAGAGCTGTACGTTTTAACATACAGCTCTGTGAACTTTTGCTGAAGGCAGCCTCCAAAAAACTCTGTGAATCTCTGCGCTCCCTCCGTGTATCTCTGTATTATATTTTCTAAGAAAGCAATTCCATCTTTATAATCACAGGCGGTTGCTGTAGTTTGTAAGGGATAATATCTATAAAGTCTTTTAAATACGGCTGTTCGTTGTGCCGTTGCAATATCTCTTCGTTTTGCCATATTTCGTAAAATACAAACGTGTTTTCGTCCGCTTTATCGCGGTGCAGGTCGTATTGCAGGTTGCCCGCTTCCTTGCGGCTGGGCACTACCATGTTTTGCAGTAGGGCAAATACATCGGCAGTATGTTCGGGTTTACTTTTTACAATGGCGGTTAAATATACTTTCATGGCTTAAGCGTTTACGGTGTTATTAGCAAAAACATTTTCTAAGTGCTGTCGGTAGCGGCTCATTTCAAGCTCCATGTCGGGGTTTTTCATCATATCATGAAAATGGAATCCATCAATTTTGCTTAGCCCTACAAATGCATTCATGCGGTGAAACCCAAACAACACACCATTATCTACGCTTGTTTCGTTAAAAAATTCTCCCGGTAGGGTAAAGGCTGTAGACGGAGCATTCCATGTGGTAGTAACCATATAATGCTTTCCGTGCATGGTTCCTCCTGTACCATAACCTATTTGGGGAGTATCGGCGTGGCGCCCGTCGCTGTTGTAAATGCCGTTTCTATGGCCTGCTGTAAATACCTCGTCTATGTATTTCTTAAGCCCGAAAGGCAGCTGAAACCACCAAATGGGTGTGTGGTATATAATAATGTCTGCGCGGTTAAATTTGGCTACCTCCGCATTTCGTTCAAACCCCTTATCTACGTGCGTTACCTCTACCGTATAATCAGGGTGGTTAGTAAAGAAATCTTCTGTAACAGAAGTAATTGTATTGTTATAGGCTCCACCCGAATGGCCAAAGTTTTGGCCGCCGTTTATTACCAGTATATGTTTCATAATTTCTATTGCTTTAAATACAGTACAAAGTTACAGGTGGTTTTTGTATTATTAAAATAAGATAATTTATACCTTTGTATTATAATTATAATGGTTTTGAATTATGGTGAACTTAGAATGGTACCGCACGTTTAAGGCAATATATACTACCGGCACACTTACGGGAGCCGCCGATGCATTGTTTATTTCGCAGCCGGGGGTAAGCCTGCACCTTAGTTCGCTGGAAAGCTACGTAGGCTACAAACTCTTTGAACGTACCGGACGCAAAATGCTGCCTACCGAACGCGCCAAAGCCTTGTATAACGCCATATACGACCCGATATCTAAACTGGAGCAGGCCGAAAAAACCTTCCAGAAAAGTACCGAGAAAAACACGCCTACCATAAGTGTGGGGATGTGTTTTGAGATGTTTCAGGCCACGCTGGAAAAGCACATCAGCAGCCTGCCGTTTAACGTTATTGTGTGTTTTGGGGAGTACCCCGAAATGCTGGATAACCTTGATAAAGGGATAATAGACCTTGTGGTAACACCGCGTAAAGGTACGTCGGCAGGGGTGGGGCATGAGCCTTTTAGCTCTGAAACCATAGTGCTGGTAGGGGGGAGCGACGTGGATACCGGGGAGTTTGATGCGCTAGTGGCGAAAAAAGACTTTGAAGCCGCTGAAAAATGGCTGAAAGGCCACAAGTGGTACGGTACTACCGGCGATATGGAGCATTTGTTTCGCTTCTGGGAACTGAACTTTGGGCACCGCCCTGATTTTAGGCCGAACTATATAGTGCCCAATCTTAACTCTATTGTGCGCTGTCTTTCGGGAGGTACGGGGCTGGCGGTAATGCCTGATTTTTTGTGCCAGAAGGAAATCCAGGAAGGCAAGGTGCAACTGGTATGGGAAGGTAAAAAGAAGCTGCAAAACACCCTGTATTTCGGGTGCAGGAAAAATACACTGTACACCCAGGAAATCGCCCAACTTAAAGCACTGCTGCGTGAAGTGATGCCTGTGGTTGAAGTGGTGCCTGTGGTTGAAGTGGTGGTCTCGTAATTATATATGATGGCGTGGATTTGCAATCCGTGCCTTACTTTCAGTTCAACAAATAAGCACATATTGTAAATCCGTGCTATTGGATTTATTATTTCAGTTTTTCTAAACGTTTTATAAGCACTTTAACCCGCTCTAATACAAAATTCGCTTCTATCGCTCAGGTACGCAAACAAAAAAAGGACAAAGCGTTTTACTTTGTCCTTTTTTTGTTGTTGTGACCATGGCCGGATTCGAACCGGCACGCCTTGCGGCACCACCCCCTCAAGATGGCGAGTCTACCAATTTCTCCACATGGCCATTCTGGTATAAATATAAACAAAAAAAGTTAAGCGTTTCTGCTTAACTTTTTGTGACCTGGCTGGGATTCGAACCCAGGACCCCATCATTAAAAGTGATGTGCTCTACCAGCTGAGCTACCAAGTCTTGAAGTGTGTTAACTTCCTGATTGCGGGTGCAAATATACGGAGGTATTCTTTATAATTCAAAACGAAATTGTCATAAATTTGACTTTTTTTTGAAAGAATTTTTCAAACCCTTGTTTTGTAAGGCTTTAATAATATGAAAAAAATAATTTTATGTGGCTATATGGGCTCCGGTAAAACAACAACCGCCCGTTTACTGGCCAAAACGATAGGAATTGACTACCTGGACCTGGATGAAATCATCGAAAAAAACACCGGAAAAACCGTTTCACAGCTTTTTGAAGAACAGGGCGAGATAAAATTCAGGCTGCTGGAACACCAAACCCTGAAGGAACTTGTAGAAAAAAGCACGGGTTTTGTACTGGCCTTAGGGGGAGGTACGCCGTGCTATGCAAATAACCACCTGCTGCTGCAACGCCCCGATGTGGTTTCGGTATACCTTAAAACGGGTATAGATGAGGTTATACGGCGCGTAACTGCGCAGGGCAATACACGCCCGCTTTTAGCCGGGAAAACGCCACAGGAGCTAAAAGAATTTGTGGGTCAGCATATTTTTGAGCGCAGTTACTTTTATAACCACGCTCAGTATACGGTAGTAACAGATGCTAAAACCCCCGAAATAGTAGCTGAAGAAATATTACGGCTTATTTAGCGCAGGGCGGCATATATTTCGTTGCCCTGAAGTTCTACTATAATGTGCTCCTGCATCGAGGTGCTTAATGATAGTCCTTTAAAATCAGCTTTTACGGGGTATTGCTTGTGGTTACGGTCTACCAGTACGGCGGTTTTAAACTTTTTTAGCGGTACATTTAAAAAATGTTTTACGCCATAAATGAGTGTGGTGCCGCTGTTTAATACATCGTCTACCAGTACCAGTGATTTATTGGTATAATCCGCAGCCGGTAATGAAGTTCGTATGGGCTCCAGCGGTTGTTGCTTGTTTATAATAACCTCGCAAAGTGTAACTTTAATATCTGAAATCTTTTCCAGTTCTGTAGCCAGCAGTTGTGCAAATACATAGCCATTGCTGGCTATGCCTGCAATAACCACCTCGGTTTCATCCGGAAAGGTTTCGTAGATCTGGTAGGCCATACGCCTGGTTTTGTATGCTATTTCCTGTTGGTTAAGGATAATGTTCATTGCGTTGTTGTTTTAATAGTAGTGGCCTGTGGGCCATTGGTTTTTATTTCTTTTCAAAGATAACAAACAGTTCCCTGTCTTGTCTTGGCTTAATGGAATTATAAGCGGGCTCCATTTTTTTGATGTTGAACAAGGTACTAAAGCGATGCTCATATTCGGCTATGCTGCCGCCAAACGGCGGGCCTTCTGCCGTAAGCGGAAAGCAAAACATAAGCCCTGCCAGTATGCCGCCCGGTTGTAGCAGCTTGTGCATTTGACTTACGTATGCATCGCGCAGCTCCGGGTTAATCGCGCAGAAAAAGGTTTGCTCTATAATCAGGTCATACGCGCCAGTGTGGCTAAAAAAGTCGCCGTGGATAAAATGTTCGGCAGGCACCTGTGGTAGCCTGGCTGCTGCATTTTGCAGTGGTGCAAGAACAATATCCAGCATATACGCGTTAGTAAACCCTTGCTGTATAAGGTATTCGTACTCGTGCCCGTTGCCGGCTCCGGGTACCAGTATTTTTTGATCCTTGTGGGTAAGGCTTTCTATAAATGTTTTTATCGGGGTGGTTACGCGCCCGGCATCCCAACCCGTTTCGCCGTTTTGATAGCGGTTTTCCCAGTAGTTTTTATCCAGCATCGGTATCGTTTAGGTATTCTTCAGCATCCGGCCATTCGTCATCGGCATAGTCGTCCAGGTCGCGGCGGTCTTTTTTGGTAGGGCGTCCGGTACCTTTTGCACGATAATGCTCATCGAGAAGGCGCAGCAATTCGAGGAGTTCAAACGCCTCTGCCTGGCTTTCGGCTTTACGCTCCAGGTCTACCAGTTTAGGTCCTACGCGGTTATCGGGTATATCCAGCACGCGCACCACATAATTAATCTGGTCGCGGCGTACGGTTATCTTGTCGCCGGGCAGCACATCGCGCGATGCCTTTGCCTGCTGGCCGTTTATGGTTACGTGTCCTTTTTGTATGGCTTGTGTGGCTATACTGCGTGTTTTGTAATATCGGGTACACCACAAATATTTGTCTATCCTCATACTAATTCTCAAAAAACGGTGTTATTACCATTACAAAAATACAGGAAAATTGTATCTTGCACCCCTATAAAAAATTAATATGAATAGATTTTTAAAGGCGTTTGCCATCATAGGCTTTATAACGTTTTTGGCCTCGTGTAAAAAGGATGATAATAACTACACTCCGCCGCGCGACTACAATGTGCAATACGCCTCTGAGAAAGACAGCATAAAAAAATACCTTAAAACACATTACATGACGGTAGATGCCGACTTTAATGTGCAGCTGGATAGTATAGACCCAGACAATCCGCGCCCTTCTATATGGGACCAAACCGAATACCCTATAGATAGCGTTACGGTAAAACTAAAGGATTTGGCATATTACCATAATACTACCAATACACCGGAGTACAAGGTGTATTACATAAAATTCCGCCAGGGAGTGGGCGACAAGCCTACCCGCGGAGACGATGTGCTGGTGTCTTACCGCGGTACAAGGCTGGACCTAACCCAGTTTGACTACGACCCTTACCCGCAAAGCCCTCTTTCGCTTAGCAGTGTAATAGAAGGTTGGCAGGCGATAATGCCGCTGTTTAACGCCGGTACGTATGTGGCAGAGCCAAACAGCCCTAACCCGGCGCGTTATGAAAACTACGGTGCAGGTATAATGTTTGTTCCTTCAGGATTAGGGTATTACAATACCGGTTCTGGTGCTGTAGGTGCTTACCAAAGCCTTGTGTTTTCTTTTAAACTATATGCTGTTAACTATGCCGATACAGATAAAGACGGTATACCGGATAGATATGAATATGATCAGGATCCTAATGAAGATATAGGTAAGGTTGACACCGATGGCGACTATATTCCTAACTATCTTGATACTGATGATGACGGAGACGGTGCCAGTACTAAACTTGAGCTAAAAATACCGGGTTCATCGCCTACAGCTTACTACACGTTTGATAACGCCCCTGACTGCAGTGGCGACCAAACTACAGCTTCGCGCCGCAGGCTTTACCTTGATGCTACATGTAAAAAGAAGCCTTAATAACAGGTTTCTTTTTACAATAAATATATAGAACTCCTGCCCATTGGGTAGGAGTTTTTTTATGGTGCGTAGCGAGTATAACCTCTGGGTTACTTTGGGTTTTTAAACTGCAAATAGGGTAGGGAAGGAAGTGCTTAAATTACCCGGTTAAAAGAATGCAGAATTGCGTTTATAAACCATGGGGCAAACTGCTGAACAGAAACGTTCAGTACAAGGTATTGGTTATTGTTGTATGGCGGTGCGTGTAAGCAGCAAATTTAAAATACACCAAAAGCGGAACATATTTTAGTTAGGTTCTTAATGTAAAGTGATTAATGTGAGGAGGTTGGGGTGTTTTTTGTTGTTTCCTATTCAGTATGTTTTTTAGAAAAAAAGCTCAAAAAACAGACAGATTGCGGAATATCTCGGTAAAAAAATAATGTATTTCTTACAAATAAAAAAATCTGCCCCTGGAGGATTGGCGGGGCAGATTACACACAATTATGAAGAAAAAGGATTTGGTTGAAGACAATTTTAGTAGTAAGTATAGCGCCTTACTTTGGCTACATATTTAGCCAGGCGTATAACTTGCTGACTATAACCGTATTCGTTATCGTACCATACATATAGTATTACATTGCGTCCGTCCGGGCTTACAATAGAGGCATTGCTGTCAAAAATTGCAGGGGCCGAAGTTCCTACTATATCGCTGGATACCAGTTCGTTGTTTACAGAGTATTGTATTTGTTCCACCAATTCGCCTTCCAGCGCATAGTGTTTTAGTATCTCGTTGATTTCGTTTACATTGGTAGCGCGTTCCACTTCCAGGTTAGCCACCACTAACGATCCGTTTGGTACAGGTACCCGTATAGCATTGCTTGTTAATTTGCCTGATAATGAAGGTATTGCCTTAGCTACGGCACTTCCTGCTCCCGTTTCGGTGATAACCATGTTAAGGGCAGCGGCACGACCACGGCGGTACTTTTTGTGCATGTTATCTACCAGGTTCTGGTCATTTGTGTAGGCATGGATGGTTTCCAGGTGGCCTTTAGTAATGCCCAATGTATCTTCAATTGCCTTAAGTACTGGTGTTATGGCATTTGTAGTACAAGACGCCGCAGACCAAATGTCAATCTCTTCAGGGTCAAACTCTTTGTGGTTTACGCCGTATACAATATTAGGCACGCCTTTGCCCGGAGCTGTAAGGATAACCTTATCTACGCCGTTTGATTTCAGGTGGCGTTCCAGTGCTTCGGCGGTGGTAAAAGCGCCGGTGTTGTCTATCACCAGGGCATCGTTAATGCCGTAGACGGTATAGTCTATTTCTTCAGGTGCATTAGCACTGATAATATGTACGGTAGTGCCATTTATAACCAGGGTGTTATTAGCTTCATCAGCAATTACGCTTCCACTAAAGTCCCCGTGAATAGAATCATGTTTTAGCAACGATGCCCTTTTGGCAAGTAGCTTAGCATCAGCCTTATCGCGTACTACAACAGCACGCAGCCTTAGTTGCGCTCCTTTGCCTATTTTGTCCATCATGTCCCTTGCCAGCAGCCTGCCTATGCGGCCGAAGCCATACAGTACCACATCTTTAGGTTTAATGTTTCCGCTGTTGCGGGCGCCATTTAGTTTGTTTCCTACGAACACCGCTGCATCGTGGCAGGTATTGGTTTCCTCATGAAATTCGTAGGTCAGCTTTCCTAAATCCAGCCTGCTTGGTGGTAAATCAGCTGATTTTAAGGCTCTTGCAATCTCTACAGTGTCAAAGATATTGATAGGCTTTTTTACAAATTCGCCGGCATAATCGTGCAGGTTCATTATTTCACCTACGCTTTTGTCAATTAGCTGATTACGGAAAAGTACAAGTTCAATAGATTTTTCGTACCAAAGTTCGCTTACTATTGTAATTAGCTCTACGCCAGCCTTTCTCCTGTCTGCCTGGTAGGTAAGTTCCTTTTCGTACAGTACTGAGTTGTTCATGAGGGTTTGTAGTTTAGTTTGGGTTAACTGTTGGCAAATGTATAAAATTTCAAACGTTTTCGTAAAATATTTTTTAATATTTTTTTCACGAAAATGTTTTCGTATTGATGATAATGTATTTTTGATGTTGCGGTAAAATGCGTAAAAATTGTTAAATATTTAACTAAATCACTTCAGAGTTAGGGTAAAAGTAATTTTAGCTGTTTATTTTTTATATTTTTACATTCATCAGGACCAATACCAAAATGTTTTATGACAAAGAAATTTACATTACTCAGGGCTGTTTTAGTCCTTTCCTTTATGCTTTTCGGGTTAAAAAGTGGTGCTCAGATTAACTATTCTCAAAATTTTGACGGTGCAACCATAGACTGGTATAACCCCGGGTATTTTGATACAGACAACACATTCAGTTGTAATGGGGTATCTATATATACCAATCTGTACTATCTGGACGATTTTGAAAAGGATGCCTATTCTATGCCTATAGGTATTTCTAACGGGCAGGAAGCTACACTTACATATAATTTTAAGCTTTTGGATTTTGAAACACTAGAGGCGTTTACGGGAGCAAACTGGGGCACCATTACTGTTCAGTACGGTACGTCATTAGATGGGCCGTGGACAGCTATTGATGTAATTTCTGATGCTAACCACACGCCATCAGATATTTGCGGTTTAAGAACGGTATCGTTCACCCCGCCATCGGGTACAAACATCCACCTACGTATTGTAGCTGAGGTAAACGGAAATACAGAAACCGACGCCCTTGCTTTTTTTGATGATGTTACAGTAATACAAGACGCGTCTCCGGGTTGTACCGGCGTACCGGCTGGTGTGGCTATAACATCTTCAACTACAGCAGCGTGTGCTACCCAGCAAATCAACCTCGCGCTTAACCCTCAGGCGGTTTCGGGCCTTACGTATCAGTGGTTTTCATCTTCAAACGGAACTGATTTTAGCCCTATAGCTAACGCTACTTCGGCTACGTATACGGCTACACAAACGCAAACTACATGGTACAGGCTTAATGTTACCTGCGCCGCAGGACAGCAAACCGTTACTACCAATGCCGTGCAGGTTACCTCTACAGGCTTCCCTTGTTACTGCGACGCAGTTTTTGACGGAGGTACAGAGCCTATTACACTGGTTAACTTCGCGGGTATAGACAACGCCAGCTCTGCAGCTACTTCGTCTCCAGGAATGGAAAGCTTCGTTTCTCTTGCACCTGCGCAGGTTGTTGCAGGACAGTCTTACACGATAACACTTAAAGGAAATACAAACGGTAATTATACCAACTATTTTACGGTTTATATCGACTTTAATAGAGATGGTGATTTTGTAGACCAAGGCGAAATGTTTAGCGTAGCCGGTACTATCCGTAACTCTACAGGTGAAGACAGTCAGCAGGTTACTGCCGATATACAAATCCCTGCTACGGTACAAACAGGTATTACAGTTATGCGCGTATTTAAGTTGTACAATATTGCAGCGGTAGATCCTTGCGACGCGTCTGAAGGCTTGGGCTTCGGTCAAATTGAAGATTATGCTATTAACATAGCTGCCCCATGCAGTGTACCGGCACCTCAGGCTCCGGGGTTACAGTCATTTTGTGGTGTAGCTACGGTAAGTATGCTTACGGCAAGTTCTAACAGCGGTAGTGTAGTGTGGTATAGTGCTTCCGAAGGTGGCGAGCCATTAGCCGGTTCTGCAAACCTGGTAAGCGGTATATATTATGCTGCTGTAATAACTAATGTATGCGAAAGCCCACGTACACAGGTAGATGTAACGGTAGATGTTGTACCTGCTCCCGAAGCTACGGCAGACCAGGTGTTTTGTAATGGTGCTACCATTGCTGATTTTGTAATAAATGGTAATGGTACCATAGCGTGGTATACTACAGCGCAGGGTGGTGAGCCTCTTAGCGCCACTACACCATTGGTTAATGATGTGGTATATTATGTAGGGCAGTCATTTGGCGAGTGTCAAAGCCCGCGTATTGCAGTAAGTGCATTAGTCACTACGGTACCTGCTCCTGCAGGTGCAGCTACTCAGGATTTTGTGATAGGTGCGGAAGGACTTCCTATAGGTCAGGTAGTGGTACAGGGTACTGCTAACGGCATGATTATGTGGTACGCTACCCTGCAGGATGCTCTTGCACAAACAAACCCACTGCTTGAAACCTATGCTATTATGGATAGCGGAACATACTATGCGGTACAAACGGCTAACGGATGTGCCAGCGAGCCATTTGCAGTACGTGTAAACATTACTCTAGGTACAGATAACGTAGCGAAAGCTAACTTTAAGTGCTATCCTAACCCTGCTACCGATGTGCTTAATGTGTCATCGTCTAAGCCGGTGGTTGCGGTAGCAGTGTTTAATATGCTGGGCCAAAAAGTAGCCGATTTCTCTAACGGAAATGCAGCCGTATCTCAGTGCAACATCGCTTCGCTTACTGCCGGTACTTACCTGGTAAAAGCGACAGATGTAAGCGGTGCATCGGCTTCGTTTAAAGTAATCAAGAAATAACAGTTTCAATTAGGTTCTGAATGTATATTAAAGGGCCGCCTCTGTAGTGAGGCGGCCCTTTCTCTTTATAATAAGTAAGATGAATATTAAAGTATAAAGCGCATTACCTGGCGGTCTTTGGTAAGCATTTCTACCTGCATGCGCTGGCCTTGTGCCTTGCGCGAAAGGATTTCGGTAACCGTATTAATATCAGTTGCCTTAGTGTTGTTTATAGATAGGATAATACCATCCTTCATGTAATCATAATACGGCATAAATTCTTCAGATGTAATCTCTTTAATACGTACCCCGTAGTTTATCTTAAGGCTTTTCTTTTCATTTGCCGAAAGGTCTTCCAGTTCCAGCCCTTCATATTTAAAGGAGTTGATTTCATTTTTTGTAAGCTTAACCGGCAGGGTTATAAGCTTGCCTGCACGGTTTACCGTTACCTGAACCACATCGTTAGGGCGTTTGGTAACAATAGCCCCGTTAAGGTCGGCAAAGTTGCTTATTGGCTTATCGTCTATTTTCTTTACAATATCGCCTTTGCGTATACCGGCACGGTCAGCACCGCTTTTATCTACCACACTGTTTACGTAGAAGCCCTGCGTATCTGCGACGCCAACTTCTTTGGCTACATTACTGTTTAGCTCGCCGCCCTGTATGCCCAGCATACCGCGCTGCACGTTACCATATTCCATGAGGTCTTCCACAATTTTGCGGGTAATGTTGCTTGGTACCGCAAATGAGTAACCCACGTAAGACCCTGTGGTAGACGATATCATGGTGTTAATGCCTATAAGTTCGCCACGGGTGTTAACCAGTGCGCCGCCGCTGTTGCCCGGGTTTACGGCAGCATCGGTTTGTATAAACGACTGTATGCCGTCTTTACTTAGGTTACGCGCCTTGGCCGATACTATACCGGCAGTAACCGTGCTGGTAAGGTTGTAGGGGTTACCCACGGCAAGCACCCATTCGCCTACTTTAAGGTCGTCGCTGTTGCCAAAAACCGCATACGGCAGTTTTTCATCGGTATCTACTTTAAGTAAGGCTATATCCATTTTACTGTCGGTGCCCACCAGCTTAGCCTTATAGGTTTTGTTGTTGTTAAGTGTAACCTCCAGTTCGTTGGCGTCTTGTATTACGTGGTTGTTTGTAACTATATAGCCGTCTGCGGTAATAATAACCCCGCTTCCGGTGCCCACCTGGGCCTGTTGCTGCCCGTTACCACGATAACCAAAAAAGTAATCCATCATACTAATGGGAGCCTGGCGGTAAATGGTGTTTTTTACGTGTACTACGGTATGTACGGCTTTATCTGCCGCGGTGGTAAAATCTACACTTTCGGGAGCTGCGCCGTTATACGATACGGCACGTGCCTCGGGGCCGGCTACTGCCAGTGCCGAAGCGGTATTATGGTCCTCAAATACCAGTTTATACGCTCCAAGGGTAGTGGCACCGCTTAGTAGCGAAACCAAAAACAAACTTGAATAATTTTTCATAAACAATAAGTATTTAATAATTTTTATAAATCGTTAAACTATGCGTTAAAGTACGGTACTGCCTTTACCACTTGTGTTACTAATATTTGTACTTTTGCCCTGAAACATCAGTACTAATGGAATACACTTTTTATAAATACCAGGGCACCGGCAACGACTTTGTGATGATAGACAACCGCGATGAAACGTTTCCCAAAAATGATACCAAACTCGTAGCAAAACTCTGCGACCGAAGGTTTGGCATAGGTGCCGACGGGCTTATTTTATTAGAGAACGCAGGCAGTACTGATTTTCGTATGGTGTATTATAATTCTGATGGAAATACCAGTACCATGTGCGGTAACGGCGGGCGCTGTATTGTGGCTTTTGCCAACTTTTTAGGGATTATAGACAACGAAACAGAATTTGAAGCCGTAGACGGCCTCCACCACGCCACTATAGCCGATGATGGCACTGTATCTTTACATATGAAAGATGTTCATACCGTTTCGGTATACGAAAATTATGTGTTCCTGGATACGGGGTCGCCACATCATGTAGAGCTTGTAGAAGACCTTGAAAAGCTCGACGTAAAACAGATTGGTGCAAGCATACGCTACAGCGGCCTGTATGGCGACTCGGGTGCCAATGTAAACTTTGTAACCCCGCTCGGGGCTGACAAATTTTCAGTCCGTACCTACGAGCGTGGGGTAGAAGACGAAACCTACTCGTGTGGCACAGGCGTAACAGCTGTAGCCATTGCCATGAAAATACTGGGTAAAACCGAGGCTAACGAGGTGTCGCTTTCTACCCCGGGTGGTTTACTTAAGGTGTCATTTGTGCAGCAGGGAAAAGAGTTTAAGGAGGTATACCTTACAGGCCCGGCTACGTTTGTATTTCAGGGTACTGTATCATGGTAACGCTTACCGGAAATAACATTTACCTCCGCGCCCTGGAGCCTGAAGACCTGGAGTTTGTATACCGTATAGAAAACAATGAAGTCCTGTGGGAAGTTAGCTACACACAAACCCCGTACAGTCGTTTCCTTATACGGCAGTACCTGGAAAATGCCCATCAGGACATTTATGAGGCAAAACAGCTTCGCCTTGCCATATGCCGCAGGGGTAGCTTTACTGCGCTGGGGCTCATAGACTTATTTGAATATGATCCTGCTAATGCCCGCGCGGGCGTAGGCATTATTATAGCCAATGAAAATGACCGCGGTAACGGCCTGGGTGCCGAAGCACTGGGGCTGGTTATTAAGTACGCCTTTAATACCCTGCACCTGCACCAGTTGTATGCAAATATTGATACCGGCAATATTGCAAGTACCGCCCTTTTTACTAATTTTGGCTTTACCTTATCGGGTATAAAACAACAATGGAATAGACGTGGAAACCTGTGGAAAGACGAAGCGCTGTACCAGTTAATAAACAATCAATAACAACAGTAAACCTTTGAAAGCAAGAAAAATTATTGGTATTTTTTCGCTGGTGGTTATCCTCGGCGGAACTATTGTAGGGTACATCCTTTTCAGGAAAATATTTTCCCCAAACACTAAATTCAACGATGGCGAAGTGTCGGTTTTTATCCCTACAGGGGCTAACTACGATCAGGCACGCAAAGCGGTAGCACCTTACATTAAAGATATGGACCGCCTGGACTGGGTAGCCGAAAAAAAACAATACCCGCAAAACGTTAAGGCAGGTAAATTTATCCTTACCAAGGACATGAGCAGCAACGATATTATTATTGCCCTGCGTAATCCTGTACCTGTAAAGGTATCTTTTAACAACCAGGAAACCATACAAAACCTGGCGGGTCGCCTTTCGTACCAGCTGGAGCCCGATAGCCTTGCCATACTTAACGCCTTTACAGACAAAGCGTTCCTGGATGAAAACGGCCTAAATGCAGATAACGTGCTGAGCATTTTTATACCTAATTCATACGAGTTTTACTGGAACACTACCGCTACCAAGGTACGCGATAAAATGATTAAGGAGTACCGCAAATTCTGGACGCCGGAGCGTATAGCTAAAGCCGAAGCGCTTAACCTTACTCCGTTGCAGGTATCGGCACTGGCGTCTATTGTGCATAAGGAAACGGTAAAAACAGACGAAAGGCCACGCGTGGCAGGGGTATACCTAAACCGCCTGGCTAAAGGAATGAAGTTGGAAGCAGACCCTACCGTGATTTACTCGGTAAAAAAGCAATCGGGTAATTTTGACCAGGTTATTAAGCGTGTACTTTATAAAGACCTCGTAATAGATTCGCCATACAATACGTATAAGTACAACGGGCTTCCTCCGGGGCCTATAGCCATGCCCGATATTACGGCTATAGATGCTGTACTAAACCCCGAAAAACACAACTACATTTACTTCTGCGCAAGCGTTACAAACTTTGGTTACCATGAGTTTGCGGTAACACCTGCACCGCACGAAGTAAACCGCCAGAAGTATGTGGCGGGGGAAGATAAAATGGGAATTAAACGATAATTTCGTACAAAAATATACTGCAACACCCTCCGGATTTAGCTTCCGGAGGGTGTTTTTTTATTACATAATACTACTTTTTTATTACAAAATACCTTACCGGAAAACGATATGCCCGGGGCAGGGCAAACCCTTTGTTTACGGGTGGTTAGGGGTGGTTTAGCGCTCTTTTTTGTGGTCTTAACGTAAAGTTAAAGTAAAGCCTGTGTGTAAGTGCTTGTGTATCAAGCTTAGATTTTTTCGTATATTTGCCTCCTGTGAAATTCATAAGGTGACAGATTATGAGAAATTAAAATAGATGGTAAATAAAAAATGGATTTACTTTTCGGGCCTGGCCCTTTTTATTGCTACGGTAAGTACAGGTTTTAAGACCAAAGAAGAAAAACAGTTCGGGAAGCTTGAGGGTTTCCACGTTTCTGAGGACGAGATTACAAATTACTCGGTTCCTACAATTGATGAAACAGCCAAAGTATCGTTTAGCTTTCCGTTTACAGGGAAGTCGTACATTGGGTTTAAACAGGCGATAGCCATTAAAGAAAGCCAGGGGCTCTACAAACTGGTAAACCGTTTTGGTTACCTTGGCAAGTACCAGTTTGGTAAATCAGCGCTCCGCTCTGTGGGCATTACCAATGCAAAAAACTTTTTAAACAACCCTGGATTGCAAGAGCGTGCGTTTAAAGCGCTTTTAAGCAAAAACAAATGGGAATTGCGTAACGAAATAGATCGTTACGAAGGGCGCATAATACGCGGCATTAAAATAACCGAATCAGGTATTTTAGCAGCAGCGCACCTTGCCGGAGCCGGTTCTGTAAAATCTTTTTTAAACAGTAACGGCAAAAACGAAGCCCATGACGGTTTCGGTACCTCACTAAAATCTTACATAAGGCGTTTTGGCGGCTACGATACTTCTAATATCATAGCGCACCCTGCACCGGTTGTGCAGTAAAGTTATAGCCTATAACCTTTAGTTTTGTCTGAGCATCTGTAAGTATAATTTCCTGTTCAGATAACATCTTATTTGCCTGTCTTAAAATTACACGGTTATGTGTGTTTTTAAGGCGGGCATAATTTTTATCCGAAAGATTCTGGATGTGGTTACGCTGCAGGTGTTTTAAAAATTCTTTACAGGTTATGTTATCAAATAACACCTGTTTATCTGCACTGTTAGATAAAATGTAGCTGCTAAGCTCCTCCTGTAGCTTAATTGATACAGACCTCAGTTGCTGAAAGCGATCAAGGATGTCGTTTTTCCTTGTAAGGTGGCCCGGCCTGCTGTTAAAAAACCGGGAAAGTATATACAATATCAGTATAACTCCCAGTGCAACAGCAATGGTATATTCTGGAATTAACGGCATGATGATGTGATTATTTGCTGCTAATTTAAGTAATTTAACAGGTTATCTTCTAACTTTTTTTGAATTTACGAAAGAAAAAACAATTTGTTAAAATTTACTTAATAAAATTAGCAAACTCATACTGCCAGCGTAGCAATTAGGTAGTGTTTAGCGGTTTTGTATTACTTTTTAACGAAGCGTAAATACCTGCTGAGACAACTTATGAGTATGTTACTGCTGCTTTGAAAGGTATTTTAAGTACATAAAACCCGCCATACCCGAAAAAACCGACGCTACCAGTATGGCAAATTTTGCTTCTTGTTGCAGGTATGCCCTGTCCAGAGAGAGTAGTGCTATAAATACCGACATGGTAAAGCCTATGCCGCCCAGCATACCCAGCCCCGTAAGATGTTTCCAGGATACATTGTCGGGCAGGCGCGCTATTTTAAGTTTTACAGCCAGCCAGCTCATGCTTACTATGCCTATAGGTTTTCCCAGCACAAGCCCCAGTACTATGCCCGTACCCATGCCGCTTAGTAATCCTTTAGACATGCCGCTTTCAAAGGTTATGTTTGTGTTGGCTATTGCAAAAATGGGCATTATAATAAAGTTTACCGGATTGCTTAGTACGTGTTCCAGTTTTTCCAGTGGCGACTCGGTGTCGTCTTCGGTAGTGGGTAGGGTAAGAGCGGTAAGCACTCCTGCTATAGTGGCATGTATACCTGAATGGTGGATAAAATACCACATAAATATACCCGGCACTAAGCACGCCCACACTGTTTTTACTTTAAATCGGTTGAAGATCATTTGCAGTAAAAACATGGCTCCCGCATAGAGCAGATAGTTGGTATGTAGTTCTTTGGTATAAAAAATGGCAATGACCAGTATGGCCATAAGGTCGTCTACAATGGCCAGTGCGGCTAAAAATATTTTTAGCTGCGCGGGTACCCTGTTACCTAATAGCGACAATATGCCTAGTGCAAAGGCAATATCTGTAGCCATGGGGATGCCCCAACCGGGTGCGGTGTGCGTATGATCGTGGTTAAAAAAACTGTAGGTAAGTGCCGGTATTACCACGCCGCCCACGGCTGCAAGCACCGGCAGTATGGCCTGGTTAAACGACGATAGTTCGCCTTCTACGGTTTCGCGTTTAATTTCAAGGCCTACGAGCAGGAAAAACACGGACATAAGCCCATCGTTTATCCAGCTCAGGACAGAATATTTTAAATGTAAATTTTCTCCCGAAAAGCCTAATTGCGTGTTAAGCAAATGATTAAAGTCGTCAGCCACATTAGTGTTGGCAAGCGTTAATGACACCGCTACACTTATAAGCAATAAAATACCACCCGCGCTTGACGAGGCAAAAAATCTTCGAAAAATCTTAAGGTTTATCAGTTTGGCCATAGTTGCAAATATAGCCAATTAGTAAGTTTTGTCCTTCCTTTTTAACGTGGGCTTAGTGTTTTAAACCACTGTTTTTAGTCGGTTAAAAGATTTACACTGATAAGATCTCCGGCTTTTTGAAGTAGTGCAAGGCTTTGCGGATTCAGGTTTTTAACGTACACGGTTTTTTGTTCGGCGCTGTACTTTTTTGTAAGGTTATTTAGTGCTTCAATGGCCGACATATCGCTTATGGTACTTTCCTTAAAGTCAATGATTATTTTTTCCGGATCGGTTTTCGGGCTGAATTTTTCGTTAAAAGTGGTAACCGCGCCAAAAAACAGCGGGCCGTAAATTTCATAATGTTTGGTGCCTTCAGGGTCTGTAAACGAGTGGCAGTGTATGCTTACCGCACTTTGCCACGCAAATACCAGGGCAGAAATAATAACACCGGCAAGTACAGCCAGGGCAAGGTTATGGAAAACAATGGTTATGGCTGCCACCAGCATACCGATGATAATATCGGCCTTTGGCATTCTGTTTATCACCTTAAAGCTGGACCACTCAAAGGTGGTTATGGCCACCATCATCATTACACCGGTAAGCGCCGCAACGGGCAGTTTGCCTATAACGGGTGCGCCTACCAGTATTATAAGCAGTATGGTTAACGCTGCTACAATACCCGACAACCGGGCCCGAGCCCCGGCATTAAGGTTTACAAATGTTTGGGCTATCATGGGGCAACCGCCCATACCGCCAAAAAATCCGTTTGCTATATTGGCAGTGCCCTGAGCCACACACTCACGGTTGGCATTGCCTCGTGTTTCGGTTATGTCGTCTACAAGGTTCAGGGTAAGGAGGCCTTCGGTAAGGCCTACGGCTCCCATAATCAGCGCGTACGGCAGTATGATTTGCAATGTTTCTAAATTTAAAGGCAACTGCGGTAAATGGAAAGGAGGGAAGCCACCCTGCACTGATGCTATGTCTTCTACCGTTTTGGTTTCTATGTTAAACATCAGGGATATGGCAAATATTGCCATAATAGCTACCAAAGAGGCGGGCACAGCCTTTGTAATTTTCGGGAAAAAAGCCACAATGGCTACCGTAAGGGCTACCAGTCCGCCCATAATATACAACGGCGTGCCGGAGAGCCAAACCGTTTCCCCGTTCACTACGGTTTTAAACTGCTCTAATTGCGACATGAAAATAATGACCGCCAGCCCGTTTACAAATCCGTACATAACGGGTTGTGGTACAAGGCGGATAAATTTGCCAAACTTAAACACGCCCACAAGAATCTGGAACACGCCGGCCAGTGCCACCGCTGCAAAAACGTACTCTATTCCGTGAGATTTCATAAGGGCTATAAGTACAATAACGGTGGCTCCTGCACCCCCAGATACCATGCCCGGCCTGCCGCCAAGTACTGCGGTAACCAGCCCCATAATAAAGGCGGCATATAGGCCTACCAATGGTGGGAAGCCTGCAAGTATGGCAAAAGACAACGATTCTGGTATCATGGTCATGGCTACGGTAAGCCCCGCCAATATTTCGTTTGTATAATTGATTTTTTTGGATAAGTCGAAGAATTTCAGATCTCGAAGTTACTGAGTTTTTAAGACACTTAGCAACTTAGTTTTCTTTGAGGTTGATTCTTTTGGTGCCATTTTTAAGGTGTGGCCATCGCGAATTACGAAGCGATTAATAACATGGCTGTGGGATTGCCACGGTCGTACCTCCCTCGCAATGACGGTGCGTAAAGAAAGGACTGTACAGATGGGGCTTGCTTACTCCATTATTATACTATGAGTGAAGCTGCTCAGTAACTCAGTGTCTACGTATCTCAGCGACTCAGAATCTGTGCACAATAAAAATCGCAGGCCTGTTGTGCAGGTCTGGTTTTTCTTTTTTCCACTGTGCTACTGTTTTGGTTTTAATGTATTCGGTATCAAGGGTAATGTCTGCTGCTATGCACAAATGGGTGTTGGGTTGCAGCAGTGCCAAAAGATCTTCTACCAACTTATTATTACGGTAAGGCGTTTCTATAAACAGTTGCGATTGCCCGCGTTCCTGCGAAACTTTTTCAAAATATTTCAGTGCTGTTTTTTTATCGCCTTTATCTATGGGCAGGTAGCCGTTAAAGGCAAAGCTTTGTCCGTTCATGCCGCTGGCCATCATGGCAAGCAATATAGAGGAGGGCCCCACAAGCGGTACCACCTGTATGCCTTTTTCATGGGCAAGCTTTACTATTGCCGCACCGGGGTCTGCTACGCCCGGGCAACCGGCTTCGCTCATTAGTCCCACGTTTTTACCCTCCATACACGGCTGTAAAAAACCGGCGTGTTCCGTTGTTTCGGTACGTTTGTTAAGTAACGAAAGCTTCAGTTCGGGTTGTTTTTTTGTAGGGAGTATTGCTTTTATAAAGCGGCGTGCTGTTTTTTCGTTTTCTACTATATAGTGGTCTATAAACTCTATAGAACGGGCTACCGTTTCGGGTAGTACGTGCTTAGGGTCGGCGTCTTCTCCAAGCGGAACGGGTAGTAAATACAGCTTACCAACAGGCATTATGGGTGTTGTTTTAAAAGTTTTTCGGCAACCACGGTGCAGGCTTCGTCCAGCATATCGTATACGTGTTCAAAACCTTCCGGCCCGCCGTAGTAGGGGTCGGGTACGTCTACTTTCTGTCCCGGATAAATTTCATCCATCATCATTTTTACCTTAGCCCTGGCTTGTGGGCTAGGGGCAAGTGCTGTAACGTCTTGCAAGTTACTGCTGTCCATTACATAGATGTGGTCAAATTCTGTAAAGTCAGATGTTTTAAACTTCCGTGCCTTTTGTTTGCTAATGTCTATACCGCGCCCTTTGGCAGTAGTGATAGAGCGCTTGTCCGGACATTCGCCGGCATGCCAGCCGCCGGTACCGGCACTATCTACTATAAATTTATCTGATGGCAGTTTGCTCTGCAATATACCCTCGGCCAGTGGCGAACGGCATATATTACCAAGGCAAACCATCAGTATCTTTACGGTCATTATGCTTAAACAGAAAGTTTCTTATTAATATCGTCTACAAACTTGCGGAACTGCTTATCTGTAGTAACCAGGTTATCTACCGTTTTGCAGGCGTGCAGTACCGTAGCGTGGTCACGGTCACCTATTTGCGAGCCGATGTTTGCGAGTGAAGCTTTGGTAAACTTCTTAGCAAAGAACATGGCCAGCTGCCTGGCTTGTACTACGTGGCGCTTACGGGTTTTAGACTTTAATGTATCTACATCGAGCTGGAAATAATCCGAAACTACTTTTTGTATGTAGTCTATAGATATTTCGCGCTTTACGTTTTTTACAAATTTTTCTACTACCTGCTTGGCAAGATCCAGCGTTACTTCGCGGTGGTTAAACGACGACTGTGCAATAAGCGATATAATAGCGCCTTCAAGCTCGCGTACATTACTCTTTATGTTACGGGCTACGTATTCTATGATTTCCTGCGGCATCTCTACACCATCGCGGTACAGGATGTGGTTAAGAATAGAAATACGCGTTTCGTAATCAGGCTGATGCAGCTCTGCCGAAAGCCCCCACTTAAAGCGCGACAACAGTCGTTGTTCTATATCCTGCATGTCTACAGGTGCCTTGTCTGAGGTAAGTATAACCTGCTTGCCGTTTTGGTGCAGGTGGTTAAAAATGTGGAAAAACACATCTTGCGTACCTGTTTTACCGGAAAGGAACTGTACGTCGTCTATAATAAGTACGTCTATCAGTTGATAGAAGTGAATAAAGTCGTTACGGGTGTTGCGCTTTACCGAGTCTATATACTGTTGGGTAAATATTTCGGCCGAAATGTAAAGCACGGTTTTTTCCGGGTACTTTTCTTTAATCTCTATACCTATGGCGTGTGCAAGGTGGGTTTTACCCAAACCTACACCACCAAATATAAGTAGCGGGTTAAACGATGTTCCGCCCGGTTTGTTAGCCACAGCCATACCTGCCGAACGGGCAAGGCGGTTAGCGTCGCCCTCAAAAAAGTTATCAAAACTGTAATTTGCATTCAGTTGGGATTCTATTTTAAGGTTGCGTATTCCGGGGATAACAAACGGGTTTTTAAGTTCCGGGTTTTTGTTCTGGATAGGCACGTCTACCTCCTGAGGTTTTACAGGGGCGCGGTGGGCACTGGGCAACTGCTCTGTAAAGGGCTGTTTGTTGCCGTAAGTGTTTTCCATCTTAATTTTATAAAGTAACTTAGCGCCCTGGCCCAGTTCTTTGGTAAGTGCTACTTTCAGCAGCTTCACATAGTGTTCCTCCAGCCATTCGTAAAAGAATTTACTGGGAACCTGTATGTAAAGTGCGTTGTCTGAAAGTTCAACTGCTTTAATCGGTTCGAACCAGGTCTTATACGCCTGCTCCTGAATATTGTCCTTTATGAACGACAGACAGTTTTCCCAGACCGATTGCGCAGTTTTTGTCATATCCTGAATATTAGGTGTTTAATAATTGTTGTTTCTACTTTTACAGAATGCACGGGATCATTCCGTTTCGGGAGAACAAATATGAACACAAAATTCCTAAAAAAAAAACTTTGGCTATATTGATTTTTCTAAAAAAAAATTGTAAGCATGAGTAACGAAAAATTAGGTTTAAATTAACATTAAAAAAATATGAATTTTTACGAATTTAACGTACGTGTCCGCTATGCCGAAACCGACCAAATGGGAGTGGTTTATCATGGTAATTATGCGCAGTATTTTGAAATGGGCCGTGTAGAATGGCTTAGAAATCTGGGGGTTAGTTATAAGTCTATGGAAGAGGCCGGGATTATGCTGCCGGTAGTGTCTTTGACTATGAACTACAAAAAGCCTGCCCGGTACGACGACCTGCTAAGGGTGCGTACCATCTTTAAAAAACAAGACGGCGTTAAGATAGAATTTGACTACGAGATATACAACGAAGCTAACGAGTTATTAACAACCGGGTACTCTATGTTAGTGTTTGTAGACATGAAAACCGGACGCCCTGTAAGCCCTCCGGACTATGTAAGAGAAAAGCTTAATTTTTAGTTTATCTTTTTTGTTTAAAGTTTAAGGTTTGAAGTTTTTTTTAAAGTTGTTTGAACATACGGAACGGTCAAAAAAACCTGAAACTTTAAACCTGAAACAAAACGTCTATTGTATAAAGACTTTCAAATGCCTCCAGTACTGAGGGGGCATTTTTTTTGCGCGTGGCTACAACTATTTCGCAGTCCATTTCCATTTTTTGCGAAACTACCTCCAGGTTTTTTTCTTTAATAACCCGCATTACGCGGTTCATGTCATGGTAACCAAATTTAAGGGTGTAGTGTACGTTTATGGTTTTTTCAATGATTTCACTTGCCTCGAGTGCCAGCTGTGCCGAAAGTCTGTATGCTGCTATAAGTCCGCCCACACCCAGCTTCACTCCGCCGAAGTACCTTACTGATACCACCAGCACATTGGTTACCCCAAAGCTTTGTATTTGTCCATAAATAGGCATACCGGCAGTATTGCTGGGTTCGCCATCGTCGTTAGCACGGTAGTAGATGTTTGGTTCGGTGCCCAGCTGAAACGCATAGCACCAGTGGCGCGCCTGTGGGTGTTGTTTTTTAATGTCAGCCAGCAGGGTTTTTACCTGGGTTTCATCTGCCACCGGAAAAGCATAGCCAAAGAACTTACTGCCCTTTTCCTTAAAAAGGGTTTCTTCGCCGGGAGCGGCCAGTGTGTTATAGGTATCTTTTTCCATGCGGGTGCAAAGGTAAGGCAAGTATTTGTAAACGAAAAATTGTGTAATATTGTAGTAAAGCCAATCAATCCCGGTTATGCGAATTATTATTTGTTTTTTCTTCTTCTTATCTTCTTTGTCTTGTTTCGCCCAAGGAGATCATTCGCACGAACATATAAATAAGGTTATTGGTATTCCTGATTTGCTTGCTGATTTTGAAATACGGATATACAAGAGTTACAACATAACCAACTGTACCGAAGTTTTCAGGATGTACCAGGTGAATAAAGATGTTTGGCGAGGTATGTTTTATGAGTATTATAGTGCGGCACCACATGCTAATGTAAAGGAACACTTTACAAAGAGAGAGCTTCAGGCATCTGGAAATTTAGATATAGCTTGGTATAAAATGCTTGCTCAGGATATTTTATATTTACCACAGCAGGAAGCTATAAGGCACAAGCTAAGTAAGAAATATGTAGAATGCGATCCGTTAGATAAAAGGTATGATGGCTATGGCCTTGCAGTACAAACCGTAGCTATTTGCGATGGAACATCATTTGATATTTTCATACGCCAAGAGGATAAACAAAATAATATTTCTTACGATAACCCTGAAAGTTACTTAAAACGTTATCCTGATGTAGACGAACTGATTTCTATTCACGAACTGCTGGAGATAATTCGGGAGAATTTTGGCGTTTGGAAAGAGTAAACAATAGCATATTTTTGTATCTTAACCATTCAGAACAAACAATTAAAACATCTACAGAAACCATGAAAACAATTTTTATAGCATCGGCACTGGCATTGGTGCTGTTATCGTCTTGCGGGCAAACCGAAAAACCTAAAGAAATGTATTGCGGCATAGGCATGAGTGCCTTTGAGGTAATTGATGCCAAAACCATGGCGGCCAACTTTAAGTATACCGAAGCCGATAAAACCCTGCTCGCTGCCGTTACTGCCGAAGTAAAAAGTGTGTACGCCGAAAAGCCCGTAGAGGTGTATTTTTATAATAAGATAGCGAATGAAATAGGTATTTACGTAGTAGCGCCTAACGATAAAACGGTGGTGGAAAAAATATGCTGCGACTTGCTGCAGAGCACTTTGCCTGATTTACCCCCCACCCCAAGAATTGTTTGTGATACTAAAAAAGATCAAACACTCAATCAAGGAGATCGAATTGGAATGATAAGATTTGGAAGTAGAGCGGATGTTTACTATGAAAATT
>JAAXJD010000090.1 GCA_012270005.1 Flavobacterium sp.
ATTGTAACGGTATTTTTGTTTTTTTGTGCAAGGAGAAATAAATCATCTAATGTGTAATTACAATGTGAAATATTTTTTTAAATTAACTACTTTTGAACTCAAAATTTATATAGTTATGGAAAAGGTTAGGTTTATAGATTTGTTTTGCGGAATAGGAGGGTTTAGGGTTGCTATGGATGAAGCATGTGTTGAGAACGATTTGCAGCCGGAGTGTGTTTTTTCATCAGATATAGACAAATATTGTCAAGATAGTTATGAAAATAATTTTGGACATAGACCTAGTGGAGATATTACTCAGGTCAATCCTAAAGACATTCCAAACCACGATATTCTTTTTGCAGGCTTTCCTTGTCAGCCATTTAGTATAATTGGTCAAATGAAAGGTTTTGATGATACGAGAGGTACATTATTTTTTCACATAGCTAATATCTTGAAAGAGAAAAATCCTAAAGCTTTCGTTCTTGAAAATGTAAAACAATTAGTAGGTCATAACGGAGGTCAAACACTACAAGTTATCTTAAAGACTCTTAGAGATCTAGGATATCACGTGCAGTATGCAGTGTTAAACGCTTTAGATTATGGGTTACCTCAGAAGCGAGAACGCGTTATTATAGTAGGTCATAAGCAGCCTATTTTGTTTTCTTTTCCATCGCCTGTAAGGCCATTCAAGCCATTAGATGATATATTAGAAAGAAAAGTAGATGCTAAACATTATGCGTCAGAATACATAAGACTTAAAAGAAAAGATGCTCATAAGTCAGCATATAAATTGTCTATTTGGCATGAGAATAAGTCTGGTAATATATGTTCTTATCCATATTCATGTGCTCTAAGAGCAGGAGCATCTTATAATTATTTATTGGTAAATGGAGAAAGAAGGTTAACACCAAGAGAGATGTTTCGCTTACAAGGCTTTCCAGACACATATAAGATTTTAGATAATGATACTCAAGCGCGTAAACAAGCAGGGAATGCTGTTCCTGTAAATTTGGTAAAGGCTGTTATTTTAAAGCTTCTGCCTTATGTAGCTACAACAATGGATATGACTAGTGTTTTAAGAGAATATGAAAGTGACTATTATACTAAGTAATGGCTATGAAATCACCAAAACTCCGAACAGTAGACAAATCTCTGCCACCTTTTTCGCTGAATAAATTTCCTTCCGACTTTCCTTACAAGCTAGGTAAAGAACTGGTTTATTTGCTAGCTTCTAAGGGGAAGCCAATATTGGAAGGGCCTGAATGGGAGGCCATTTTTGCTCATTGTATAGGGGCTGATTGGAAACCCTCGAATGTAGGGTTAGATGATGTGGTGCTTGGAAACACAGCCTGGGGCGCTAAAACTGTTAAGCATAAGAAACCATCATCTCAAAAAAAAGTAAGATTAATTTCAGGAAGAAATTCTCCTGTTTATTCCTATGGAGATACAATTGACACTAATGCAGATCCAAATAAAGTAGGAGAATCTATATTAGAGATATGGAATGAGAGAGTGTCAGCTGTGCGCGAAAAATTTCAGAATTTGAGAACAGTAGTTTTAGTTAAATCTGACGATTTAACTGAAGTGGTAGTTTTTGAATTTGATACCATAAGATATGATCCCGAATTGTTTGTCTGGGAATGGAATAAAAATGGCAATTTAGTAGGTTACGAGAAGTCAAAAAAAGAACATAGATTTACTTGGCAGCCACATGGATCCCAGTTTACCATTATTGAAAATATTTCTAACAAAAGTTTAGTGATTAGAGTTAAAAAACCTGATGCTTTAGATAAAGAAGACGTTTTGAGAACTTTAGGATTTGATAAATCTTGGGTTTCAGTGGAACATAAAGAAGGTTGATAAATTGCTAATATAAACAAAAAAACCGCCCTTACGTTGTAAGAGCGGTTTTTGTTATTCTGAAACAGCGTTTCCGTTGCTGTCATAAAAGTGGTATTCTAAATACGTGTAAGCGTCACGTGGTATTACTTTTATCCATTTTTTGTGCTCCATGAACCATTTTGCACGTATGGATGGGAAACCTTTTGTAAGGTAAGCGGCCACAAACGGGTGGGTATTAAGCACCAGTTTTTTGTGGTTCCGTATAATTCTTTCAAGGTCGGCCGATATTTTGTCTATTACCAGTATAGGGGCTTCTATTTCGCCGCTACCCATAGGGTTTTCCTCCCTGGTTTTTATTTTTACTTCAGGCCTCACCCTTTGCCGTGTAATTTGTATCAGGCCAAATTTACTCGGTGGCAGGATCTTGTGTTTTGCTTTATCGTCGCTCATTTCCTCTCTCAGGAAATCATACAGTTTTTTGCGGTTTTCCGGATTGTTCATGTCTATGAAATCCACCACTATAATCCCTCCCATATCCCTTAGTCGCAGCTGCCTTGCAATTTCGGCGGCGGCTATAAGGTTTACTTCAAGGGCGGTATCTTCCTGGCTTAGTGCCTTGTTAGAGCGGTTGCCACTGTTTACGTCTATAACGTGCAGGGCTTCGGTGTGTTCTATAATAAGATACGCGCCTTTGCTCATAGATACCGTTTTTCCAAAAGAGGTTTTTATTTGCCTTTCTATGTTGTATTTTTCAAATAGGGGCAAATCCCTGTTTTGGTAATGCTTTACGATATTCGCTTTTTGCGGGGCTATCTCCTGCAGATAGTCCTTCGTTGCGTAATAAAGGTCTTCGTCGTCTGCGTAAATACCGGTAAAGGTATCGTTAAACACATCGCGGAGTATGGATGACACTTTATTTACTTCACCCAGCACTTTGCTGGGGTGGTGTGCGCCCTGTAGCCTTTTGCACATGGCGGTCCACTTGTCGGTCAGGTTCTGGAGGTCTCTGTCCAGTTCTGCCACTTTTTTGCCTTCGGCTACGGTACGCACTATAACGCCAAAACCTTTTGGCCTTATGCTTTGTACCAGCCTTTTAAGGCGGTCTTTTTCCTCTTTAGATTCTATCTTTTGCGATATGGAAATACGATCGCTAAACGGTACCAGCACCACATAGCGGCCAGCCAGGGAAAGCTCAGAGCTTATACGTGGGCCTTTAGTACTTATGGGCTCTTTCACCACCTGTACCAGTACGCTCTGGTTAGAGCTTAGTACATCGGCAATGGCTCCGTTTTTGTCTATTTCCGGTTCAAAAGCAAAATTTTTAAGGGAATAGTCTTTTAATTTACCTGCGCTTACAAGTTTTATGAATTTCAGCAAAGAAGGGAGATTTGGACCCAGGTCGTGGTAATGTAAAAATGCGTCTTTTTCAAAGCCCACATTTACAAAGGCCGCGTTTAGCCCCGGTACCGGTTTACGTATTTTTGCAATAAAAATATCGCCTACATTAAACTGGCTTTTGTCTTCCTTTTCTTTGTGTAATTCTATTAGTTTTCCATCTTTTAATAAGGCAAAATCTACCGCTTCAGAACCAGAACGGATAATAAGTTCTTTGTTCACGCTGTACATTTTTATCTGTGTATTGTTTATGGTTTATTGTTTATGGTTTATGGTTGCTCACGGCAACTACAAACTACAAACTACAAACTACAAACCGTATCCAGATGGATTAAACAATAGTTATACAGGCATTGTTGTACCCGGCGATTCAGTAATCAGCTTTCAGCTTTCAGCAATTAGCACCCCGGGGTGATTAAATCTGAAATCTGAAAGCTGAAATTAAATCTTTTTTCAATGAACTTTTTTTAAAGTAAGACCTAAAGGTAACAGATAATAAACGAAAAGACAAACTAAGGCAGGTGTTTTTCATCCTTGCTCCGGTGTGCCGGGTTAATTGTCTATCATCTTTAGTCCTTACAAAAGAAAACAGTAGTTTACTCTACTTTATCTTCTTTTGAAGTGTTGATCTCGCTCTTTTGATTCGTGTGTTAGTTGCTACTTTTTGTCTTTGTCTTTTTTTACGACTTGGCATAATGTTTAAGGTTGTTTTTGGTTAATAAATTAGTTTGCTTTTACTTCAGTATTCGTTTTTACGCCGTCTACAAATATCTTAGCAGGTTTAAATGCCGGAATGTTGTGGGCAGGTATCTTGATGGTTGTATTCTTAGAAATATTCCTTCCTGTTTTTTCAGCACGTGTTTTGATGATGAAGCTACCAAAACCCCTTAGGTAAACGTTATCTCCGGTTTCAAGTGAAGCTTTTACTTCTTCCATGAAAGACTCAACTGTTGCCTGAACATCACCTTTCTCAAGTCCAAGTTTCTCCGAAATTTTCGCTACGATGTCTGCTTTCGTCATTTTTTCTAGATTTTATTTTGTATGTATTTTTTTGAGTGTGCAAATATAACAATTAAAAAAACAATTATTCAAGGTAATCTATTAAAATTTAATAACATAAACTTTTAATTTTGCAAACCATCCCATAACAATGACATTTTCTAAGTTATTAATAGACTGGTACTTGCAAAACAGGCGCGACCTGCCTTGGCGCAAAACACCGCATCCGTACCCTGTGTGGCTATCTGAAATTATGCTGCAGCAAACACGTGTAGCACAGGGTCTTCCGTATTTTAACAAGTTTATAGCGGCATTTCCTACCGTGCAGGATATGGCTAATGCACCCGAAGAAAAGGTACTGCACCTGTGGCAGGGCCTGGGCTATTACAGCCGCGCGCGTAACCTGCACGCTACTGCAAAAATGGTAGCCTTTGATCTCGGCGGAAGCTTCCCTGACAGCTATGCCGGGCTGCTTAAGCTTAAAGGGGTAGGCGATTATACTGCCGCCGCCATTGCCTCTATATGCTATGGCGAGGCCGTGCCTGTGGTAGATGGTAACGTGTACCGGGTACTATCGCGCTATTTTGGTATTACTACAGATATTTCTTCTTCGGGTGCCAAAAAAGAGTTTACCGCCCTTGCTGCATCACTTAAGCCATCCGGCCATGCCAGCGCGTTTAACCAGGCCATGATGGAATTTGGCGCCCTGCAGTGCGTACCGAAAAGTCCGGATTGTGCTGTATGCATATTTAATGATACCTGTGCGGCCTACGCCACAGGCCGGGTAGCCGAACTCCCTGTAAAGCTGAAAAAACAAAAGGTTACAGACCGTTACCTTAATTATATAGTGGTAAAAGATGCCGCCGGTAAATTACTGGTGCAGCGTAGAAGCGAAAAAGGTATTTGGCATGGCCTGTACCAGTTTCCACTGCTGGAAACACAGGAATTTGCATCAAATGAAGCTACGGTGCCGCTTATACAGTCGTTTGCGCAACTGGATTTTGTACCGGAACAAATAACCCTGCTTTCGCCAGAGGTGGTAATTCACAAGCTTTCGCATCAAAAACTGCATATACGCTTTTGGGAGGTTACTACCACGCTTACGCTTCAGGATGCTGTTGAACCTGAACGGCTTAAAAATATACCGCTGCCCATAGTGCTGCACAATTTTGCTACGCGGCATTGGCAGTAACGGTATTATTAAGTATATTTGGTATAAACACTCAAAACCGCAATACTAATGAATGGTACGTTAAATAAAGTAATGCTCATAGGTCACCTGGGCGACGATGTAAAGTTGCACTATTTTGATGGAGGCAACTGCATAGGCCGTTTTCCGCTGGCTACTAATGAGGTTTATATTAATAAGCAAACAAACGAGCGTATTGTTACTACCGAGTGGCATAACCTGGTAGTGCGCAATAAAGCGGCCGAGGTGTGCGAAAAATACCTGAGTAAAGGCGATAAAATATATATAGAAGGACGCATAAAGTCAAGGCAGTGGCAAGGCGAAGACGGTACCCCTAAGTATACTACAGAGATACAGGTTACAGAGTTTACGTTTCTTTCTACGAAAAAGGAATACGACCCGGCTAAGGCGCCTCAGCAGGGTGCACCGGCAGCTGCTCCGCGGCCGGACTATGATGTTACCCTACCCGAGAACGACGACCTTCCGTTTTAAACCCATGTATAACCAATAGTTTTAGTTTTGGACGATCCCGGCCCCCAGACCATACTGGTAACTGACTTTAATCTTGTGGCGGTTTTTGCCACCGTTGTACTGTTGTTGTTTTTTTCGGCGGTGGTTAGTGCTGCCGAGGTTGCTTTGTTTTCGCTTTCGCCAGATGATATTGCTGCACTTCGCACAAAAAATATCCGTAAGGTAGGTATTATAGCCACACTTATAGAAACTCCACGAAAACTGCTGGCTACACTTTCTATTACAAACACCGTTATTAATGTTTCGGCTATTGTGCTGTTTTTTAGTGCCCAGCCTTTTTCGGGCTTGCCTTATGCATGGTTTAGTGTAGTAGCCGGAGTAGTTGTTATTACCGCGCTGGTACTGGTTTTTGGGCAAATGATACCTAAAGCGCTTGCGGTACGGCATACTAAAGCTGTGGCGCTGGCCTTATGTTTTCCGGTGTATGTGCTTAGCCGTATACTCAGCCCTATAACGGTACCGCTTCGTAACCTTATATTGTACATTAATAACCGCATTAACCTTGGCAAGCAGGATTTTGACATCGACAGGCTGTCGCAGGCGTTGGAACTAACCGACTACGGCGGTGCAAACCAGGAGGAACAACGCCTGCTTGAAGGTATTGTAAACTTTGGTACTACTGAGGCCAGCGAGGTAATGACGCCACGTATAGATGTTTTTGCCCTGCCTGTAACTACGCCTTACCGTCAGCTGCTGGGGCTGGTTATAGAATCGGGTTACAGCCGCATACCGGTATACCAAAATTCTATAGACCAGATAAAAGGAGTGCTGTTTTTAAAAGATTTGTTGCCCCACACGGCCGTGGAAGATTTTAACTGGCAGCAAATGCTGCGCGAGCCGCATTATGTACCTGAGTCTAAAAAGCTGGATGATTTGCTGCGCGAATTTCAGGGGATGAAACGCCACTTTGCGGTGGTTATAGATGAGTATGGCGATACTGCCGGTATTATTACCCTTGAAGATGTGCTGGAAGAAATAGTAGGCGATATAAGCGATGAGTTTGACGCCGGGGATGATGTGGTGTTTAGCCAGATAGATGATAACATATATCTGTTTGAAGGCAAAATAAGCCTGAAGGATTTTTACCGGATAACCGGCATTGATGAGGAAATTTTTGAACAGGAGCGGGGAGAGGCCGATACGCTGGCCGGATTTTTAATAGAGTTAAACGGTAATTTTCCTGAAAAGGGACAGAAAATTAATTTTAATGGCAATATCTTTACCGCAGAATCTGTTGATAACAGAAGAATAAAACAAATTAAGGTTACCCTGCATGAAACGCATACATAAGTTTTTAGCATTTTATATATTGGCAGCTGCCGCAACTTTTTTTACAGCCTGTGGTGGCGATACCAGCCCTAAGCCCGACGGTTTTTTAAGGCTCGATTATGAGCTTGGTAACAATATGCACTTTAATCAGGGGTGCCCGTTTACTTTTGACTATAACTCTTTTGCGCGTATAAAGGATAAAGGTAATTGCAACCTGCTTATAGAATATCCTAAAATGAAGGCTACGATTTACCTTACCTACAAACCGGTAAATAATAATCTTGACCTGCTAATAAAAGATGCTGAAAAGCTGACGTATGAGCACGTTATTAAAGCCGATAACATAAATACCCTGCCGTATATGAACAAAGACAGCAAGGTGTACGGAATGTTTTCGAGCGTGGGGGGTAATGCTGCTACTAATGCACAGTTTTATGTAACAGACAGCGTGCACCACTTTGTTACTGGGTCTATGTACTTTTATGCCAGGCCTAATTTCGACTCTATAATGCCGGCTGCCGCATACATTAAGAATGATATGCAAAACCTGGTAGAGTCTATCCGCTGGAAAAAATAATTGCTTTTAAAAGCGAGAAAGTTTAATGTAATGGTGTTACATTTCCTTGATTAAACGCTCAAACGTTTCATCGTCGTTGATTTCCATTTTCTTTTTAATGCGGTATTTTTTAGTAATCACACTTTCGTGAGAAATTTGCAATAGCGATGCGATTTCCTTGTTGCTTAAATTCAGTTTTAGCAGCGAGCAAAACTCAATATCGTTTTTAGTAAGTTTATTAAAGCGGTTTTGCAATGAGTTACTAAACTCAGGATGAACGTGATTAAAACGGGTTTCAAATTGTTTCCAGTAGTCTTCCTGGCGCGCTAGCAGTTGTAACTCTTTCTTAAGGTCGCTTACGCGGCTTATTTCTCCGTTATTACACTTGTCTATCATTTGGTTCAGGCTATCCTGAAGGTTAGCCATACGCAGGGCCGTGCTGGTAAGTTCGCGCTGTTTTTCGTCTATAATATTACGCTGCGCATTGGTAAGTTCCTGTTCGTGCAGGTGCTGCTGGGCAATCATGTTTTTTTCTGCTTCTAATGATTGCAGCTTTGTTCTTTGCAATTTTGCCGTAATGCGGTAATTACGCAGCGCCATAAGCACCAGTACAAGCAGGGCAATACCTCCGGTTAAGTACAGCCATCTGCGGGTTTGCTCTGCTTCCAGGTCTTTTTGGAGCAGTTTATTATTGGCTTCAAGACTGTGGTTTTTCTCCAGTTGCAGCTCGGTTTGAAACTTTGCCTGCATTTCGCGTATGGCTTTACTACGGTCTGCTTCGGCAAGGGAGTCTTTTATCTTTATGCTTTGCTGGTATGCCGCTATGGCAGCATCGGCCTGCTGGGTACCGCTGTAGGCATCTCCCACCGCTTTTTTGTAAATAGACTGGTCTTCGGGGTTGCTTTTACTGTACATATTAAGCTTATCTACCCTTTTTATTACCTCTATGGCTTTGGCATATTGCTTGTGCTTGCTTAGCAGTCCTATATATTCTCCGGAAATACGTATAACCCTGTTAGAGCCCGATGCTATCATCAGGTCTGTAGCCTTGTCATACGCGGCAAAAGCCTTGTCATAATGTTTAAGATACTGCTCGGCGTTGCCCAACTTAGCATAGTTAACTCCCAGTATGGTTTTATCCCCAAAAAATTCTGAACCTTTTATAGATTCGTTAAGTACCTCTATAGCCTTGTTAAAGTTGTCGGTATGTATGTATGCCTCAGCCAGGTTGCCCAGGGTAAGGTAGTAGTTTTTCATTTGCCCCAGGCGTTTAAATTCGGGCAGGCAGGCATTATAAAGGTCTATGGCAAAACTGAAGTTTTTTTGTGCCAAATAGGTATTGGCCAGTTTTTGCTGTACGGCGGGCAGCTTGTCTGTGGCCTTATCTTTTTTTAGTAGTTCTACGGCCTGTACCAGGTATTTTACAGATTTTTCGTAATCACCCAGGGTGTTGTATACACTACCTATTTCTCCGTAAACGGTACCCATGCCACGGGCATTTTTTTGACTCCTGAATATTTCCAGCGACTGGTTCAGGTAGTTAAGCGCCATTTCGTGTTCGCCCTTGTTACGGTAGCCTACACCCAGCGGAATAAGGCTTTGCGCCCTTTTTTCAGGATAGTTTTCTAAGTAAGAAATGGATTTTTTCTGGTAATAAATAAGCGAATCGTTATTGCCTCTCATACCAAAGTAAATACCGTATATGTTGTATAACGATCCGTAGATGGTATCGGTAAGGTTTGGTTTGCGCAAGGCCTGCTTTAACAGCGTAAGTGCACCTTCCGGATTTTTTAAAACCTGTGATTTTGCCTGCCTTTCCAGTTTATACGCTTCGCTAACGTGATTTTGCGCAAAGCATGAAAGGGATAAGAATAGTGCTATCTTAAAGTAAACGTGTTTCATAGCTGCTTATTAAAGCGTGTTTTTGCAGGAGCAAAAACCGTGAGCTAAGTTAACAAAACTTTAGCATTTAAAAAATAGCTAATTTTTAAACACTGCTTAGTGTGTTAATTGTTCTAATTTATCAAATACAAGATGGGTTTCGTAGCCTTTTCTTAGCAGAAAATCAGCTACTTTCTTTTTCTTTTTAAGTGTTGAGGTTTCGCGGATTTTATCCCATTGTTCCTGCGCCAGCGTATCAAAATTTTGAATATAATCGTCTTCGTTGATTTCCTTCAGGGCTTTATCTATATTGTATTTTGATATGCCACGTAGTTTAAGTTCCTGTACTATGCGCCTTTTTCCCCAATGTTTTATGCGCCACTTACCGCGGGCAAAGCTGCACGCAAATCGTTCTTCGTTTAAAAAGTTGTGTTCTATAAGGTGCGCCATAATGTGGTCTATGGCCTGCGGAATCATGCGGAGGCTTTTTAGCTTTTGCAGTACTTCGTCATGGCAGCGGTCCTGGTAGCTGCAAAAGTACTCCAGCTTTCGTGTAGCTTCTTCTACGGTGTAAGAGGTGTGCCCTGTATCCATTAGCACAAAGATAAAAAAATCCCGCACCTAAAGGCGCGGGATGTTATGTTTACCCCACCGGGTTTTGTACGTATTCTACCGGTAGTTTTAGTTTTTTGTGGGTTCTTACCACCGCTTCGCGGTTTTTGTAATCTATCCACTTTTGGCCCCGTACGCGGCGCATAAGATTGTCAAAGTAGCGCATTACCGTAACGTTGTAAGCAGCTTTCATAAGATTAACCGGGTTTCGTGGAAACGCCCTTAAGCTCATGCTAAAGCCCGGTGTAAGGTACTTCATGTAGTGCCAGTAGCCCTCGGGCATGTACAGCATTTCGCCATGGTTTAGTTCGCACACCAGTCCTTTTGCCTCTTTTAGCGCCGGCCATTTGTCAAAATCAGGGTTGTCAAAGTCTATGTCCTCCCTTGATATAAGCGCATGCGGCACTTTATACAAGTATGGCGTTTGCTCAGGGTCAAACAATATACAGCGCTTTTTTCCATGAAAATGAAAGTGCAATATGTTGCTGTAGTCTATATCATAATGAATAAACACCCGGCTGTTTTCGCCGCCAAAAAATAGCATAGGCAGCTGTTTTACCAGTCGTAGGCCTATATCGGGCCATTTAAAATCGTTTTTAAGTGCCGGCACCTCCTTCATAAGGTTATAAAGGAAAATCCGGTAATTTGTGGGTTTTGATTTAAGCAGTTGTATATACTCGCTCATTTTCATAGAAGCATGCGCATCGTTAAACCCATCTTTGTGCGATACCGGCCGGTCATCATACAGTGGTACTGTTTTGTTTCCGGCTATGTCGTTTATATAGTCTAATTTCCATTTTTCGAAGGCCGGCCAGTCATGGGTAAGTTCCTCTATAACCAGCGGCTTTTGTTTCTTAACATAGTTGTTATAAAAGTCTTCTTTCGAAATGGTTTTTACACGCTCAATTTCTGTTAGATTTAAAGCCATACGTTTAAGCAGATTAGCTACACAAAATTACTAAAGGGTTGTTATTTGTAAGAAAATTGTTTCTTAAAATTTACCCAAATGTTATGCCATTGCGTATACTGCCAACGGTGAGCGGTGTTATTTTTTTACAATAATAAACTCGGTGCGTCGGTTTTTGGCGTGTTCCTCATCGGTACACTTGTCGCCACATTTTACCAGAGGCTCGGTTTCGCCATAGCCTTTACCGCTGATTCGTTCGGGTGCTATGCCCTGACTAATAACGTATTGTACGGTAGCCCTTGCACGCTCGTCTGATAATTTAAGGTTATACTCGTCACTGCCCCTAGAGTCGCTGTGTGCCTTTACGCTGATAACCATCGTAGGGTTCGCCTTCATTATGCTTACCAGTTTGTTGAGCTCAAATGCGGCTTCGCGGGTTACGAAGCTTTTGTCAAACTCAAAGTAGATGTTGTTCAGCATAATACGGTTTTCTACAATAAGTGCCGAAAGCGGGTTTAGTACCGCCTGCACCTGCTGCTTGCCACCCTTAGAAGCTGCCATGGTAAACGTTGCATTTTCGTATCCCGCCGCTTCTGCCTGAAACGTAAACGCCTTGTTGCAGTCTACTGCATAGGTAGTACTACCATCGGCAGCGGTTTTGTGACTTTCTATAACATTGTTTCTATCATCCAGTATAGTTACGTTAGCCTGCGGTATTACCTTACCTGTAATTTTGTCTGTAACTGTAACAATGGCATCTACGCCACACAGTGGTATAGCCATGTACATATTGTCTTTTCCGGCTTTGTTACTGCTAAAAAAACCAATATTGTTTTCGGTATTAAATGTAAACGAAAAATCATCTTTAGCCGAGTTAACCGGTTCCCCAAGGTTTTGAGGCTCGGTTTTTTGGATAAGGTCGGCTACAAAAATATCCAGTGCGCCAAAGCCTTTGTGTCCGTCTGAGGCAAAAAACAGCTTGTTATCTGCCGTAATAAACGGAAAGTTTTCGCGCCCTTCAGTGTTTATGGTGCTGCCTAGGTTTTCGGGTTCGCCGTACTGGTTGTCGCCTTTAATGGCTACTTTCCAAATATCTGTACTACCGCCCATAGATCCCGGCCTGTTACTGGCAAAATACAGTGTTTTACCATCGGCACTAAGGCTGGCATTCCCTGTACTCCATGTCTTTCCGTTAAACGGTACTGATTTTATATTTCCCCATTTGCCGTTTTTCTTCTCTGCCCGAAACAGGTGAATAAAGCCTGTACTGGCGCCCCCTTCTTTTACAAACGCACCGTTTATAAAGTTTTCGCTGGAAAAATACATCACGTTACCGTCTGCCGAAATGCATGCAGGCCCATCATGCCATTTGGTATTGATTTCGTTAATGGCCGATGGTTCTGTAAAAGCACCGTTGTTGTACGTAGCCCAGTACATATCCAGGAAAGGCTCCTCATTTCGCCCGTATTTTTTACGAAGGAGATAGCTGGAGCGGTTAAAATTAATAGTATTGTCATGAGATAATACACCGCCAAAATCGCTGTACTTATCGTCATTAATGTTCAGTATTTTTTCGTCGAACAGTTTTGCCTGGCTGCGTAGCCTGGGCAGGTAGTTAGGGTCTTTGCTAAACGCTATGGCGCGCTGGTCTGCCGGGGCGAGTTTGGCAAATTTTTGCATCTGCACATTGGCCTCTTCGTGTTTACCTTCTGCGCGCAGCATTTGTGCGTAGCGATAGTAGGTTTCGGCATCTTGGGGGAATTCGGTTGCTTTAGCATACCAGGTCGCTGCTTCGCGGGTGTTGTACACGTTAAAGTAACTTTCGGCAAGTTGCTTGTATACGTAGGGGTCTTTCTTTTTCTGGGCCAGCTTAAGGTATTCTTTAGCGGCATCTACATATTCAAAACGGGCAAAAAGGCGGTCGGCATTTTCGGTGTCCTTGTTTTGAGCAAAAATGGTATTGGCAGCCATAAGCGCAGCCATTACAAATAATTTCTTATTCATGGAATGTTTTTGTTGGTAGCGGTAAAGATAGCGTATTTTTTATTTTTTTTTAACACACACAATTACACTGCAAGCAGGTAATCATAGAGGGATGTACCTTCGGGGAGTTCCATTTTTGCCGAGAGCCGCTCCTTGCGTTTACGGCATGCCTCGGGCGTTATATGCAATAGGGTTGCAATTTCTTTGGTGGTAAGGTTCATGTATATGTTGTTTTTTAAGCGCAGGTCGTTAGCGGTAAGTGCCGGGTGGGCGGTTTTCAGTTTTTCAAGCAGGCGGTTGTTTACTTCCTCAAAATGCGTTACAAAACTATCCCAGTCGGCAGTGCCTTTAAGGTGGACTTTTAACGACTTTATGTGCTGCATAAGTGCCGGGTTACTTGCCAGTGCCGGATTTTCTCCCACGCTTTGTATAAGATCTTCTATAAGGGTATTACGCTCTGTAAGATAAAGGGCACGTGCCGAAAGTTTACGATTACGGGCTTCTATTTCGGTTTTCAGCCGTTCCTGCTCCAGCAGGGCAGCCGCTTCTTTTTCGTGTATTTGCTGAGCCAGGAGCAGCCTTTCATTTTTTTCCTGTTCCAGTTCCAGCTCCAGTGCTTTTTCATTCCGTTCTGATATTAGCTGCTTTTGCCTGTTTTTTACCGACTGGTTGCGGGCTATGAGTACTAAAATAATAATAAGCGCCAGGCCTGTGGCAGCAAGGTAGTACGTAAAATTCCGTTCTGATTTTAGCTTCTCTTTGTTTATGGCCAGCTGGTTTTGGTAGTCCTGCAGTTCAAACTTTACACGGCTGGTTTGGTAGAGTTCGGTATTTTTTGTTTTGGTCAGTTTCTTCTCGGTTGCTAACACCGAGTCTTTATAACGCAGTGCTCCCGTATAGTCCTGCTTAAGGGTGTATGCCTGTGCCAGCAGGCTATAAAGTTCCTGCTGCATGTTAAGCCCGGGTGTGGAGGCTAATATTTTGGTTATGCTTTTTATGGCTTCGTCTGCATTTTTTGTTTGTATGTAACTGCGTGCTATGACCATGTTAAGTATAAGCCCAATATCATTAAACCCCGGGTTTTTTAACGTGGGGAGTAGTTGCATGGCCGCCTGCCGTGCCTTTATGGCATTACCCAGGTAAAAATCGTTCTCAATAAGTGTAGCCTGCCCCAGGCTGTAGAGGTTGGCATCCTGTTTTAGCATGGGTAGCGAAAGCAGTATGTAACGGCGGGCTTCCCTGTAGTTTTTTGCTTCGTTTTCTACCTGGCCTAAATTCATGGCATACAGGCCTGTTTTAAGCGTATCGCCATTTTCTGCTGCAATGTTGTAGGCCTTGTTAAGGTATTCTTTTGCCTTGGCGAAGTTTTTTTCGGTAGAGTAGAGTATGGCTATATTATTTAGCACCACCATTTCGCTGGTGGGGTTAAGTTTTTTTACTGCCAGGGTATAGCTTTCCAGGTAGTAGTTTAGCGCTTCGCCATAATCCAGCAGATTGTAATAATTGGCGCCAATATTATTAAGGGCAAGAAACTGCTGCTTGTACCAGTGGTTTTTTTCGGCCATGGCGCGTGCCTCGGTAAGCATTTCCAGCGATTTTGCATGCTGTTTTTGCCACATGGCATTTACGCCTCTTTTAATAAGCGTATCGCATTGAGCTACTGTCTGCGCGCATAGTGGTGTACAAAGCAGTGCCATTAAAAGGGATATGTAAAAATGGCGAAAGGTCATGCCCGTGTTTTTGCCCAAATATAACTAAACTCCCGTAAAAAATAAGCCCTCCGGTGGGGGAGGGCTTCAGGTATTAAAAAGTAGTGTTATCGTTTGGCTTATAAGCAAATTTAAACGTGTAATAGCGCGATGGCGATGTGGCCTCAGGTGAAGCAGGTGCATCTTTGTAGTAGCTCAGGATTTCAAATTTGGCGTATTTTCCGTCGTGGGTTTTTACTACATATACTTTACCGGCTACCGGGCTTATAATATGTGTGGCAGCATCATAATTATACCAGTTACTTATGGCATACGTACCGGTAGCGTCTTGTGTAAAGGTGCTTTCGGCAGGAATGGCTGTAACCGATGCAAAGGTTCCGGTTACGGTGCTGGCTGCCGCTACGCCCGTACGCGCAGGCTCATCTGTAACACCTATAACAGTACCACCGTTTACTATGATTGAAGTACCACGGAAGGCTATATCCCAACTGTCATCTGTTACGGTTGCGTTTTGCGAAAAGCTGAATTTAGTAAATGCCCCGCTTACCGGCTGGCCCTGGCCACCGCTTTGTGGTGCATACAGGTTAGATACTGTTACGGTTTCGGCAGCGGTAGCGGCAGGGGTGTTGTTGTCGTCGTTATCGCATGAAGCAAGTAAAACGGGTAAGGCAAGGACAGACGTTTTAAATAGTTTTTTCATCTTTGTGAGTTTTGAAATTATGTATTTAGGATTAAAAATTATACTGAAGTTTTAGGTAGGCCACACGCCCCGGCAGGTTTGATATATTAACCGGATCGGTATAGTTTAAGAGGTTATTTGCCCCGCCCTGAAGCAGGAAATGTTTGCCAAAGGGCTGTGTAGCCGATGCGTGCAGCAGTACGTAACCTTTTACAAACGTGTCGTACTTATCCAGCACGCCCTGGCTGTCGTTAGAGTCGGTTAGGCCGTATTTACTGCGGTACACCGCCCTAAGGGCCAAATCGGTTTTCCATACAGGCACGGTGTAGTACAGTTTTAAATTAGCCATGTGGCGCGAGCGGTTAAACAACCCGAAATAATCAGAGCGTTTTAGTTGGAACGATTCCAGCGTATTGCGGTCGCGGGCAAACACTTCCCCGTGTTTAATTTTGCTTATGACATCCGGGTCTTTGGCTACAAGGTATTGGTATCCGCCCTGTAAACGAAGGTTGTCAGTAATGTTGTACTGTGCGTTTAGTTCGGTTCCGTAGGTAAATACACGGTTTACATTTATATAGCTGAATATGGTTTGAGACGTAGTGGTAAGTGCCACTGCGCGCGAATCGATGAGGTTGTTTATGGAGTTGTAAAAGAAGTTTATATCGGCTTTTAGTGCCTTTTTTTTATAATACGCGCCAAGGTTAAAGTTTATAGAACTCTCCGGCTTTAAAGGGCTCCCCAGGTTTACGTCGTAAAGGCGGGTGATTTGCCCGGCGGCTTCAAGCGCTTGTAGTTGTTCCTGCACTACATTATAGCCCAGCACGCTGTACCCTTGCGATGAATTGGTAAAATTGAAATACAATTGCCGGAAATCAGGGGCTTTATATCCGTAGCCTACCGATGTTTTTACAGACAAAGCCTCAGAAACCTTATAGTTAGCGGCAATCTTCGGGCTTAGCTGAGAGCGATACTTGATGTGGGCGTCGTAGCGCAGGCCGGTTAGCAGGTTAAGCCTGCCGCCGGGGTTATAGTCGTACTGTGCGTAGGCGTAACCCGAATTAAATACTGCTTCACTTTGAAAATAGGTGCGGTTAAGCGACTCATGGTTAAAACCAATACCGGTTGTAAAAATGCCTTTTTTAAGATTATACATTGTGCGAATCTCGGGGCGTATAAGCCACTGGTTGTAAAAGCTGTTTTCGTAAGGCGTGCCCTCAGGGCTGTTCAGATACTGGCCGTTGCGATAATTGGTGGTGTAAATTTCGTATTCCGCACGTGATTTGCTGCTCCATTTATGGTCCGCTTTTAGTTGTGCATTCCACTCGTTTATTTCTGTTTTTCCGCTATAATTGGTTTCGGCGCTATATAGTTTGTAATCCTGTAGCTGGTTGTAATACCTAAACGACCCGTTTATGTTAAGATTATCGTTTATCGTATAACCCAGCTTCGGCTGAATTGTGGTGTTTGCATACGGTTCTACGGTTTTGTTTGGGGTAGAGGTGTTTAGGTCGTAACCGCCGTTTATGTAATGGTTTGCAAATAAAGATGCGACAAGCTTTTTGTAACCTCCGTTTAGTGTAACGTTAGCATCGTGGGTTTTAAACGATGCATAGCGGTAGGCAGCCACGCCTTTTAGCGTATTTGGTTTTGGTTTTTTGGTAATGATATTAATTACCCCTGCCAAAGCCTCTGACCCGTACAGTGCAGACGAAGCACCTTTAACTATTTCTATGCGTTCTATATTGCCTACGGTAATACGCGAAAGGTCTAGTGTGCCTGCAGTGCGCCCGGCAAGCGGCACCCCATCTATCATAATCATGGTGTAGGCAGCATCTAAGCCCTGCATTTGCAACCCTTCGCCACCGCCAAAGTCGGCTACTGTAATAAGCCCGGTTTGTTCAGATAGTATTTCGTTTAGCCGTGCCACACCTGCACGCGCTATGGTTGCAGAGTCTACCACCGCACCGGGTAGCGGCAGGTTAGCCAGCTGGCGGGTGTTTCGGGTGGCGGTTATCATTACCTCATTTAGCTGCGTGTTTTTTACCGAATCCTGCACCGTGTGCTGCTGGGCTACGGCATTACATCCACATAAAAAAATACCTGCTATGCAAATTTTATTTAGAAGCATTCTGAATAATTTGCTGCAAATATATGCTCTATTTTTATTTATTCTAAATTAATTTAATATTTTTGCCCTGTCAAAATTTTAGAATCATATCCGTATTATGAAAAACAACAGACTCTTTTTAATGCTAACTGCTTCATTGTTTACACTTAACGGCATGGCTCAGAAAGCCAGCCAGCAAGAGGATAAAAAAGCCATTAAATCCATGTGTGGCTGCTACGAAGTGCAGTTTAATTTTACTGAAACCTTTAGTTACCCTAAAGACAGTGCCAGCTATAAACCCTCTGAAACCAAACACGAAAAAGCACTGGAGTGGATAGAGTTGGTAGAGGATACCCCTAACAAGGTGGTAATGCAGCACCTGCTTATAACTGGCCCCGGAGAAGATGATATTGTAAAACACTGGCGCCAGGACTGGCTGTATGAAAATACTGAGCTGTATACTTTTTTTAAGGATAACACCTGGAAGTATAAAAAGCTATCTGCCAAAGAGGTAAAAGGGCAGTGGACACAAAAAGTATATCAGGTAGATGACAGCCCAAGATATGAGGGCACGGCAAGCTGGGCGCATATAGACGGCAAGCATTACTGGATGAATACTACCGATGCACCGCTACCGCGCAGGGAACATACCAAGCGCAGCGACTATAATGTGCTGAAAAGAAGGAATATTCATGAGATTACCGCTTTTGGGTGGTTGCACGAGCAGGATAACGACAAGCTGGTAAGGGATGCAAACGGTACCGATGTATTACTGGCGCAGGAAAAAGGAATGGATGTGTATACTAAAGTAGCCGACAGCAAATGTAAAATAGCACAGGACTGGTGGGCAAAAAACAAATCGCTTTGGCTTAAAGTGCGTACCAAATGGGATAAGGTTTTTGCTGCCGATAAAGATTTGGCGCTTCAGGAAAAAGTAGATAAAAAATCGCTGTTCGGTAAGTTGTTTGCCTTAAAGGCAGATGCCAGCCAGCAGGAGGTAGATGCTATTATAGACAGTTTTGTAAATAAATAAATCCCTTTTTATATATCAATTCTTTTAAAGTTAGTCAGTTTTTAAAATTTGAGTGAGCAAAAAAAAGCCCGAAACATAATGTTTCGGGCTTTTTGTATGCTATATAAACAAGTTATTATTCAGTAATTTCCTCTACAGACTTGCCGCTTGCTTTAAGGTTACGGTCTATAGTGTGGCCCGGGCGGCTCCATTTTGGTTTTTCGCCAAGCGACTGGTATGCCGAATCTTCAGCTTCTACCGTTTGTGGCTGCATTAGCTTGATGAACGGTTTTTGCGGCTGTAGCCCAAGTGTTTCAAACATTTTCATGTCCTCATTCACATCTGGGTTTGGCGTGGTAAGCAGCTTATCACCGGCAAATATAGAGTTAGCACCGGCAAAGAAGCACATGGCCTGTCCTTCGCGGCTCATTTGGGTACGGCCTGCCGAAAGCCTAACCTGTGTTTCAGGCATTACAATACGTGTAACGGCTACCATACGTACCATTTCCCATATTTCTACCGGGGTTTGGTCTTCAAGCGGAGTTCCGTCTACGGCAACAAGCGCGTTAATAGGCACAGATTCCGGTTGCGGGTTTAACGATGCCAGAGCTACAAGCATACCGGCACGGTCTTCTACCGTTTCGCCCATACCTATAATACCTCCGCTACATACGGTAACGTTAGTTTTCCTTACGTTTTCTATGGTTTTAAGGCGGTCATCGTACCCACGGGTAGAAATTACCTCCTTATAATATTCCGGAGACGTATCCAGGTTATGGTTATAGGCATACAATCCGGCTTCTGCAAGGCGCGCTGCCTGGTTTTCGGTAAGCATACCCAGGGTACAGCAAACCTCCATATCCAGTTTGTTAATGGTACGTACCATTTCCAGCACCTGGTCAAATTCAGGTCCGTCTTTTACGTTTCTCCATGCGGCACCCATACATACGCGGCTAGATCCTGAAGCTTTGGCACGAAGGGCCTGTGCTTTTACAGTTTGCACGCTCATAAGGTCGTTACCTTCTATATTGGTATGGTATCGGGCAGCTTGCGGGCAGTACCCACAATCTTCCGGGCAACCGCCGGTTTTTATGCTAAGTAGTGTACTTACCTGTACCACGTTAGGGTCGTGGTGCTGGCGGTGTACTGTAGCTGCTTCGTATAGCAGCTCCATAAAGGGCTTGTTATATAATGCTATTATTTCGTCCCTTGTCCAATCGTGTCTTTTGTTGCTCATAACAAAATTATTTGCACCAAAAGTAACTAATTTATGGTTAAATGATATACGCTACCCCCTAAAGATTAGTAGCTGTTGTGGTTAACGTCGTCTACCGCGTTGATTTTACGATCTTTATCTTTCCAGAACTGCATTAGCGTAAACGAGGTTATGGCGCAGGCTGCAAGCCCTTCCAGGAACAGGCTTATACCAAACTGGTACATTGATGGATTACCACTACCAAACAGGTACGACTGATGGTATCTTTCCAGGTAGGTATCCCCGCCTTGTATACTCACATAGATTAAAAATGCGGCCACGCTCATTATTAAACCACTTACCGATGTAAGCAGACCGGCAGCCAGGTTAGTATAGTAGCCATAATTGCCCTCATCATGGTTTTGCTGTAGCGTACGGTTTACGCCGTAAATTACAAACACGAAATTAATAAGGCGTAAATAGATGTTTTTAGACAGCCCAAGTAATTCCATGAACAGGAAAAATACGCCTATACCTAAGAAAATGATGATTCCGTTTGTTAAGATTCTTGAAGTTTTCATAAACAGGTAGTTTTAAAGTTGTTGTTTCAGTACTCATACCTCCTTTGCCGGCAACTGCGGTGCAGCACCTTATCAGGCAAAGGCTTATACTAAAGTTACGTAAAATGTAAGTGCTTGTTCCTTAAACATTTGCCAATTGTTGTTAAGGAGTTTTAAAGTTGGGTTGTAACAAGTACCGGTAAAAAACAAATCAGCCTTAAAATCATAATGATTTTCAGGCTGATTATACTTTTGCTGAGGTTATTTTTTTACAGATTAAAATACGCCCGTGCCGTTTGTGCATCGTTATGTAACTGTGCTTTAAGCGCGTCCAGCGATTCAAATTTTTGTTCATCCCTAATCCTGGAGTGCAGGTTTAGCTGTAACGGTGTATCATAAATGTCCTCGTTAAAATCAAAAAAATGCGTTTCTATGGTTTGCCCAAAGCCGCTTACCGTAGGCCGAACGCCTATGTTTAGCATACCGTATACCGTTTTTCCGTTTATCTGTGCCGATGCTGTGTATACGCCGTGCGCGGGTATAAGTTTGTAGTCTTCGGCTACGTGCATGTTTGCTGTGGGGAAGCCTATGGTGCGGCCCAGTTGCTGACCTTTGGCTACGATTCCGGTAATAAAGTACGGGTAGCCCAGGTAGTTGTTAGCCAGGGTTATGTTTCCTTCGGCAAGGGCATTGCGCACTTTGGTAGAACTTACGGGAGTTTGCTGCACTTCAAACGCCGAGATTTGCTGCACTTCAAAACCGTATTCTTTGCCCATTTCTTCAAGGTCCTGGGTAGTAGCGGTGCGGTTTCTGCCAAAACGATGGTCATGGCCTATAATAATTGCCGCTACATTAAGGCGGTCTACCAATATATTTTTTACAAATTCTTCGGCGGTAAGCCTTGAAAATTCCAGGCTAAAGGGGTGTATAATAAGGTTGTCTATGCCTTGTTGTTGTAGCAGGGTAGCTTTTTCTGCCATGGTATTAAGCAGTTTAAATTCGCTTCCCTGTTGCAGTACCATACGCGGATGCGGAAAAAAAGTAAGCACCGCACTTTGGTAGCCCGTTTTTCGTTTTGCCTGCAATAACCGGTTCAGTAATATTTTGTGTCCTTGGTGCACGCCATCAAAAGTGCCCAGGGTAACCACGGTTTTTATGTTTTGAGGGAACTCCTCTATAGCGTTGTAGATATTCAAAACCAATCCTGATTAATTAAGGCAAAATTAATTTATTGTGTTAATATATGTTTTAAAATTGTATGTAATTCGTCAAATGTTTGAATTTTAACATAGTTTGTCGGTCAACACCATTGTTTGTGTCGACGAAAAACACAATATATGCAGTATATTTGCGCACTATTTACTACCTAAACATTTTGTTAACAATGAAAAAACAATTCCTATTATGTGTTAGCGCCCTGTTAAGCATTACGGCCGGCTATTCGCAAAAGGGAGGCTCCTGGACGATACTAGAATCGTCTAAGGTAGAAACCCTTGGTGAAAAAAGCCCGCTTTTTGCCAATGCTAAGGAAGGCCTAACCCTTGTTTCCATTGATGTGGAAACACTTAAGAAGGCGCTTGCCACGGCGCCGGAGCGCTGGTCTGGCGCACCGGGGGTAATTATATCTATCCCTACGCTGGACGGATCTGCAGAACGCTATGAGGTTTTTGAAGCCTCAAACTTTTCTCCGTTACTACAAAAGAACTTTCCTGAAATACGTTCGTATGCAGGGCACGGCTTAGATAATCCTACAGCACACCTTCGTATGAGTGTAGATCCGTCCGGGATTCAAACCATGGTTATAAAAGCCGATAGTAAAGCTGAATTTATTGAACCTTATACCACAAATGCAGCTGTATATGCCATATTTCAATCGGGCGATAAGCGCGATAAAGGTAAACTGCCATGGTCTTGTACCACGCGCGAAGATGCTTCTTTAATTAACGCAGCAGATAAACTTACAGAGCGTTCTGCACAATCAAGCTCGCGTGTATTTAAAACGTACAGGCTTGCACTATCATGTACGGGTGAGTACGGTAACTACTTTAACGGCACGGCAGGTGCACTGGCGGCTATGAATACTACCATGACCCGTGTTAACGGCGTGTTTGAAATAGACCTGGCCCTTAACCTTATAATGATTGATAACGAAACCAGCATTATTTATACCAATGCTTCTACCGACCCGTATTCTAATGCGACGGATATGGATAACTGGAATACAGAGCTGCAAAATACGCTTACATCTGTTATAGGTGAAGATGCTTATGACATAGGCCACCTTTTTGGTAAAACAGGTGGTGGAGGTAATGCCGGCTGTATAGGCTGTGTTTGTATAGATGGGCAAAAAGGTAGTGGTATAACATCTCCATCTAACAATATACCTAAGGGAGATAGTTTTGATATAGACTTTGTAGCGCACGAAATGGGCCACCAGCTGGGTGGTAACCACTCTTTTTCATATAACTATGAAGGTGTAGGAACTGCAAATATTTCTCCGCAAACAGAGCCGGGTAGTGGTAGTACCATTATGGGATATGCAGGAGTATCGCAAGGCTTTGACATACAACAACATTCAGACCCTTATTTTACCGCTGCTAACCTCAAGCAAATACAATCTAACCTGGCTAATAAGAGTTGCGGGCAAAATTCTTCAATGAATAACGCAGACTTTGTAGTAAACGCAGGTACAGATTACAACATACCTAAGGGTACGGCATTTGTGCTTTCGGGAGTGGGTATGTCGGGCAATGCTTCAAACATTACCTACCTATGGGAAGAAAATGACCCTAGTACTAGCACTACATCGGGTTCATCAAGCTTTCCTTCGCTAACAAAAACTACAGGAGCTAACTTCCGCTCTTTAGTGCCAACGGCTACGCCGGTGCGTTATTTCCCTGAACTTGAAACTGTGCTTACAGGTGCACTTTCTTCTACGTGGGAGTCGGTTTCAAATACAAGCCGTACCATGAAGTTTACCCTTACCGGTAAAGACAACGTAGCAGGTGCATCTAACGACCGCGTAGGAGGCTATACAAAAACAGACGAAACCTCTATAGTTGTAAAGTCAGCTGCGGGTCCGTTCCAGGTTACTTCGCAGGCTACCACAGGTGTTACCTGGGATAACAACAGCCAGCAAACTATTACCTGGGATGTAGCAGGTACCACTGCCAACAGTATTAACTGTGCTAAGGTAGATATACTTCTTTCTACTAACGGAGGACAAAGTTTTGATACTGTTTTAGCAAGCGGTACTGCAAACGATGGTACACAGACTATAACGGTTCCGGCCGGTGTTACAGGTACAGATTGCCGTGTTATGGTAAAATCAGTAGGTAACGTATTTTATGCCGTAAATCTTGAAAGCATTGTTATAGGCTACACCCTGGTAACGAACTGCCAAACATTTACAAATAACACGGGTGCAACCATACCGGACGGTAACTCTACCTACACCACGCAACAGGTAGCGGTTAGCGGAATTTCGGGAACTGTTTCATCTATAAACGTGGCTGTAAATGCTACACACACAGACCTAAGCGACCTTACTATAGCTGTACAAAACCCGCTTAATACAACTGTTAACCTGTGGTCTGCACAGTGTTCCAGCCGCCAAAACCTTAACGTAACCTTTAGTGATGCCGGTAGCTCTGTAGTGTGCGCCAGCCCTACTACCGGTACATATAAGGCGGTAGGTACCCTTAATAATTATGTAGGTTCTACCATTAACGGTAACTGGAAACTACGTTTTAGGGATACCCAAAGCGGTGATACCGGAAGTATAAATTCATGGGCCGTACAAATATGTTCATCTCAGTATGTACTAAGCACTCCTGAGGTAGGGCTAAGTAACTTTGTGGTGTATCCTAACCCTAACAACGGTACGTTTACTGTAGAGTTTACTTCTCAGAGCCAGAATGATATTACCATTATGGTACACGACATTCGTGGCAGGGTAGTATATAACAATAAGTTTGCCAATAGCGGCCTGTTTTCGGGTAACATAAACCTGAATAATGCAGAGCAGGGTGTATACCTTGTAACGGTACAAGACGGTGCCCGTAAAGAAACCCGCAAAATAGTAGTGAAATAATCACTGCGTTATACATAAAACAAAATGGCGGCTGTATTTACAGTCGCCATTTTTTATTTTGTTGCTATTCTAATAAGGCGTTATTTGCCGTTAAAAGTGCTCATGGTATTAGCAATACCCGATAGCGCAAACTCCCGTATGGCATCGGCAGACTTATCCAGGCGTTCGCCCATGGCCGTTTTTTCTTCTTCGCTCCATTCGCCCAAAACATAATTTACCTGCTGGCCTTTTTTAAAGGCATCTGTAATACCAAACCTGAAGCGCGGATAATCTAAAGTGTTTAAAATCTGCTGAATGTTCTTAAGCCCGTTATGCCCACCATCACTACCTTTTGCCTTAATGCGTATGGTGCCAAAGGGTATATTAAGGTCGTCTGTAACCACCAAAAGGTTTTCTTTGGCTATGTTTTCTTTATCCATCCAGTACTTTACCGCTTTACCGCTAAGGTTCATGTAGGTATTAGGCTTTAGTAAAATCAGGGTGCGTCCCTTTAGTTTGTATTCGGCTACCTGGCCCAGTTTTGCGGTTTCCCAGCTGAGGCCTTCCTGTTGTACAAGGCGGTCCAGTATTTTAAAGCCTATATTGTGGCGTGTATTTACATATTCGACACCGGGATTTCCCAGTCCGGCAATGAGGAATTTTTTCATGGGGTCTGTAATTGTTTCTTCTTTCTTGCCTTTAAAAAGGTTAGTAAGCCATTTCATGGTGCAAAGATAGGTTTTTTATATAATTTGCATCCCGCTATGGTTTACCTGGGTAAAACCCTAATTTGCATTGCGGGTTTTCCGCAGTTAACATTTTTTTAAGAAATATAATATCTGGAAGCGGAGTTTTATGTTTTACATTAGGGTGCCCCTGCTAACCAACCTGTGGGACCAACCAGTGAAAACCAAAACCGCTTACATGAAATCTTTTTTTCCACTATTTGCACTTGTTTTTACAACAGTTACTTTCTCGCAGCAGCGCCAATGCACTATGATAACCTACAAAATGTATATGGCTATCCCTTTCGCTTCGTCGTATTCGGGAGGTTATGATAGACTTATTGCAAATGAAAGCGCAGGCATTTTTTATCATTTAGGTGGTGAGAATTATTCAGATGCCCAATCTGCAAAAAAATATACCGCCCCCATACCCGGCGATTTATTACCCATAATAGAAACCATGTATACCCGGGCCGATGCAGAGAAAAAAGAATTGTTACTGTTTTCTCATTTGGCCAGGTCTACAGCATTAGTTAAAGATACGTATGGCGGCTTTAACTGGAACGTGGGTAGCGAAACAAAAGTAATAGCAGGGTACACCTGTTACAAAGCAGAGGCATACTACAGGGGGCGCACCTGGACGGCGTGGTTTACTCCACAAATCTCGGTACCCTTTGGCCCCTGGAAATTGCTCGGCCTGCCCGGCTTAATATTACAGGCGTATGACGCTACCGGTGAGGTTTCGTTTGATGCCGTACAGGTTTCTACCGCCGGTTGCGACCTATTACAACGTGATTTTAGATCATTGGTAAAAACTAAAAATAAAGTGCCCATGCCTTACAGGGAGTGCATTGAGAAGAACAAGGAGTTTTTTGATAATCTAGACAAGCAAATGGATGCAGACTCAAAAGCCATAGTGGTGCCAGACTTTAAGGTGCCAAGGTTTGGTTATGAACTTAAATACGAATGGGAGGAGTAAGTCATTTATAAACCATCGACACTATATAGCTACTTATTTACATACAATATGAAATCGTATACACTCATTTTACTTTTATTGGGGCTGAATTTCGCCTTTGCCAGCCAAAGCAGCAGCACTTAAAAATAGAATATGATATTTATAAAGGACTGGCCATTCCTTATAAACTAAATGCCACGCTTTACATTAAAGATGGCGTTTCTATATGGCAGGAACATCATAATTCCAGAGAACCATGGAGCGGACAACCGGTTGCTGAAAACCTGAAGGATATGAAAATAGATGACAATGCCTTAAGGGCAGAGGCTGCTCCCTGTATACGAACAGATATGAAAAATAAAGAAATCCTTATGCATGGAGGTATACTTAAAAACTGGTTTTTAGTAAAAGATAACTTTGTGCCTATTAAGTGGAATATAACTAATACAGGCTATAACAAATTGGTCCTTTCAATTAAATAGAGCCACTTTTTTTCATAACTTCCAACCCGGTAACAGAGAAAAACTCAACTTTGTAAGCCGCGCCGAGCTCATACCGGCGAAACATTACGAGTAAGCGTTTCAGAATCGACGAATTCAATAACTTAATGCAACAAGTCATAAAACAATTAATATCAGAATTATTATATTTACTACTAGCTTTTGTCAGTGCAGTACTTATTTTAGTTTTCCTTATGTTACTAACATTCGCTGGCAGGTTGAATAATAAATTTTTAAACGTTTTAATTTATAAAAATTTTATTGATAATCCATTTCAAGGAATATTTGCTTTATCATTTATTTTAGCTTTTATAATAACACTTACAAGGCAAAAAAAATTAAACTTTAATGATTACATTGTCAACTATATTTTAATCTTTACAGGTTTTGGCTTATTATATTTCTTTAGTAGATTTATTTATAAAGCACAAAGAATGAAAGAAAATATGATGTCACAAATTATTTTTAATGCACAGACAATGAATGTAACAATAAAATCAGACCAGCATGCCGCTAACTTTAAACAATATAATTATGAAATTGTATTGTTGAGCAGTTTACTTATTATTGTGGGATTCATAACTATTAAAACAATTTTAAAACAAAAGAAATGCATAACGCACACGTAAGAATAGTTTAAGGAATAATTTTTAGAGAGTCAAAATTGAAAACTTTACTTTTTGCGCTGAAAAGTGTATAGCTTAAAGAACTCATTACGCCCACTGGTAACAGCACCTAATCGAAAGTACTGGTTTTGTGCGACATAGAACCAGTTTATTTCATAACTTCGTTCTGTGTCGCACAAAATACTGTGTTCCTAAGGCCGCAACTGCGCAAAGCCACGGAACATTGTAGGCAATTATCACAAACAATACATTGAACAACAGTATTTCTATTTCTGAAGTTAAATTAGGCATTATAAAATGTCTAGAAAACGCAAGAGCTTTACTTGAAGATTCAAAATGTCTTTTGGACAATAATCGTTATTCTAGGTCTTATACATTGGCCCAACTCTCATTTGAGGAAACAGGAAAAGCATTTATGTTGTACGAACTATATGTTACAATACAATCTGGAAAAAGAGAAGATTTTGATTTCAAAAATTTCTAACATGAATCTTGAAGTTAAAACGGCACCACGCGGCGGCCTCGAACTTAAATACGAATGGGAGGAGTAGCGGCAGCTTATACAATACAGCGTAATATATCATCAACCGTTATGAAATATACTTTAGGAATCATCTTCTTTTTTTGCATTAAGTCGTATGCCCAAACTAAAGCAGGGCTGAGGGTTCAGTACACCATGTTTTGTAATACCGATTTACCACTTAAGTACAAAACCATTTTATGGATACAAGACAATGAATCTATTTATAAAGAGGAATTTAGCACTACTGAAAGGTGGGAAGAGAAGCCTACAGAAGCATCAACTTTTAATATTGAAAGGCTTAGGAATAATGAAGGGACGTATCTCAGGGTAGATAATAAAAACAAAACACTTCAGTTTTTTGATAAACTATCTGGGCATATTATATTAGTTACAGACACTTACAACAGTTTTAAGTGGGATGTTACCAATGATACTAAAGTTATAGCGGGCTATAAATGTAATAAAGCAACAACAAGTTTTAGGGGCAGAGAATGGATTGCGTGGTTTACGCCAGAGATACCGGTTTCTTTTGGTCCGTGGAAACTGCATGGGCTTCCGGGGCTTATACTGGAGTGTTATGACGTAACACAACGATACAGAATATCTGCTGAAGGAATTAAAACCGAAACTTCTGCGCTATTTAGTAAGGATTTCAAAACGCTAATGGTGTCTAAAAATAAAGTAGCCATGCCGTATAGGGAGTTTTTAGAGAAGCAGGAGGAGGCCAGGAATAATAGATTGTCGAGCCTTGCTAACGTGCCGGGGTTACAAATTGATAAAGCAGAGAAACCTCCGCGTAATGGAATAGAACTAAAATACGAGTGGGAGAAGTAGGGTAATACTCTATTGCGGATTTTCCGTAATTAACATTTTCCCGGACATAATATTGATGATAATAATCTATGAAGATACTATTAATTACAGCCTTGTGCATAAGTTCATTTTTCTGCTTTTCACAATCAAAAAAAATTAATGTAGAAGTGGGGTATTTAGAGTTTATGAATGTAACATTTCTGAATACTTACGGAAGATCATATTCAACACTTTTTGCTGATAATACTGCATCAATATATAAAAAATACGGTGGAGAGGTGTCTGAGGGGCAATCGTTTGATAAAAACGATTCACGGTTTGTGGAGATGTCTAAAAAAAAGTTTCATAACAATTACATCAAGACAGACTTGCTTAACAAAAAAATGTTGTTTTTTGGATCACTGACTCGGCATGATGTGTTGGTTGAGGATATTTACCCGGATTTACGGTGGACAATAACTGAAGAGCAAAAAGTGATAGCTGATTATACCTGTGTAAAGGCCACTGTCTCTTACAGAGGGCGAGACTGGACAGCGTGGTTTACTCCTGAAATACCGCTTGCCGTTGGCCCATGGAAATTACATGGTTTGCCAGGTTTAATACTAGAGGCTTACGATGCCACAGGTGAATGTACTTATAAAGCCATAACTGTAGCGTTTAAGGATAACAGCATATTACATAGCGACTTTACTAAACTGGTAAAAACAAAAAATAAGAAGCCTATTACCTATAGGCAGTTCTTACAAGACCGTAAAGAAGAGATAGATAATATAAGCAAAAAGCTAGACATGGAGAATCCTAATGTAATATCGGCAGATGTTAAAGTACCGCCTTTCGGCCTGGAGCTTAAATACGAGTGGGAACAATAACTGTTTTTTAAAAGGAATACTATCTACGCCATACCGCCATTATGTTTAAATATTTTATTATCTTTTTTTTCTGTTTTACCCTTCCGTTACTTGCCCAAACCGAAATAAGCGGCAGGATAAAATCAGAGGCCGGGGAGCTGCTCCCGGGGGCTTCGGTGTTGCTAAAAGACAATGAGCAAAAAATAGTGTCGTTTGCCATTTCTGCAGATAATGGCGGCTACCAGCTTGAGGCTAAAAAACCGGGAGAATATACCCTGGAGGTAAATTTTTTAGGCTTCGAAAAGGTAGTGCTGCCCCTTACCGTTACAGAAAAAGATAAAACCCTTACCCACAACATAAGCCTTAAAGAAGGCGGCGCCACCCTAAAAGAGGTGGTTATAGAGGCAGATGTACCCATAAAACGCAAAGGCGATACCCTGGTGTACGATGCCAAGGCACTAAGCACCGGTAAAGAGGTGGTGGTAGAAGACCTGCTAAAAAACATACCCGGCATAACCATACAGCCCGACGGTAAAATAAAATACGGCAATAAAGACATAGACCGCGTTATGGTAGAGGGCGACGACCTTTTTAACCGCGGCTACAGCATTATTACTAAAAACATGCCCACCAAGCCTTTAGATAAGATAGAGATACTGCGCAATTACTCTAAAAATAAGCTGCTAAAAGGCGTAGAAAACTCAGATGCCGTAGCGCTAAACCTTACAATAGACGAAAAGTATAAGGCGGTTTGGTTTGGCAACCTTACTGTGGGTTATGGTAATAAAAACCGCTATAACGCCACCGGTAATCTTATGAACTTTGGTAAAAAGTACAAAAACTACCTTACGGGTTCGGGTACTAATTCCGGGTTAGATTATGTGGGCGATATAAATGAAATGTATTACAGCAGTGCCGATCTGGAAACGGTAGGGATGGCGGCGCGCGCCACCCAGCTTATGCACCTTTCGGGTAGTGTATCGCGCATAGACGAAAAACGTTCACGGTTTAACAATGCCCAAAACACCACCCTAAGCACTATTTTTCCGCTGGGCAGCAAAAGCAAGATGAGGTTAAACGGCTCGCTGGGTTTTGATAGGCTAAGTACTTACCGCAGCGCGCTATCGGTATACGATTTTCAGGGGTCCAGCTTTACCAATACAGAGCAGGATTTATCCCGGAATAACCTGCAACGGGGGTATGTAAGCGCGTATTTTACTACAGATCTTTCGTCAAACCAAATGCTGCAAACGCTGAGTACCTTTAACATGGGCCGTAATAACTTTAATAACAGCCTTACCTTTAACGGCACCAGCACGCTGGAACGCCTACAAACCCGCAGTACGTATTTTGACCAGCAGGCTACTTACACCCACAAATGGAACAAACGGAACGTGGTACTGCTTAAAAGCCGGTTTTTAACCGACATGCTGCCACAGGATTATAACATTAACAGCTACCTTATGGGCGATTTGTTTTCGTATAACAATATTTCGGCGGTGGCAAATGGCGTGCAGAGTAGTAAACAATATGCGGCACTGGAAGCCGACTTTAAACTGAAACAAAAAAATGACGACCTTATAGCCTTTACCGTAGGCTTTGAAAACAACAACGATGACCTGGCTACCCGTTTTAGCCTTTTTACAGATACCGGTGTGGTTAACCCGGATGATTTTCAGGCGCACGCCATATACAATGTGGGTAACCTTTACGGTAAAAGCAGTTACAACTGGACGTTTAACAGTTTTTCGGTAGGGGCGGGGCTTACCCTTAACCAGCTGTTTAATCGTTTTAAAAGCGCCCAGGGCAGCAATACCCGGCAGCAGCCTTTTTTAGTAAACCCTAATGTTACTGTAAAGTATGAAATAAACGGGGATAATATGTTTTTCGGCTCGTACAACTACAATATTACAAATAGTGGGCTGCTACAGGTTAACGATGCATATTTACTCAACTCCTCGCGTGGGTTTAGTAAGGGGTTAGGCTACTTTAACCAGCTCGAAAGCACTTCGGCAAGCCTTAGCTATACTACCAAGCATTATCTTAACCGTTACAGCCTTTCGGTGGGTGCTAACTATGGTAGGCAAAACGACGTTATAGCCAGCCGTACCCGTTTAGAACAAAACAGTTCGCTCTCTGAATCATTTATTATTAAAGGCGGCGATAACCTGTCGTTTAACCTTAATACGCATTTGGTAGTAAAAAAACTAAAGGGCTCTATAGGGTTTGATGCCCGCGTATACCGTTATGTATATTTTAACGAAATAAACGGTTCTGGCCTGCGCGAAAATACATCGTACGGGCAAACGTATAAGGCAAGCTGGCACAGTAGTTTTAAGTCGGCTTTTAACTTCAGGCTGGCTTCAGAGTGGAACTTTTCTAAGGTAGTATCTGATTTTACGTTTAAAAACCACAACAAAACCAGTTACCTGGACCTAATGTATAAACCTACCGATGCGCTTATGTTTACCGCAAAGGCAGAACATTATAACTTTGGAGGGCTGGATAATAACAACAATTACTTCTTTGCCGATTTTGAGGCGTCGTACTCCTTTAAAAAAGATGCCTATGCTATAATGCTGGATGGGCGCAACCTTTTTAATACCCAAAATTTTACCACCTACAGCGTAAGCGATGTGGGCTATGCCACCAGCTCGTTCAGGCTGTTGCCCCGTTATGTAATGCTGTCGTTCAGGGTGAGGTTTTAAGTATAGATTTCAGAAGTACAGGGCAGGTATTGCCCCATAAAAAAAGCGCCCCGAAACCGGAGCGCTCTTTGTATAACGGATAAAAGTAAATTACTTTTTCTTTCCTTTTGCTGGCTTTGCAGCTTTTGCAGCTTCCTGAGCAGCTTTCATAGCCGCACGAGAGATACGTACCTGAGCGATAACAGTGTTATCTGGCTGAAGTAGTTTGTAACCGTCTTGTGGAAGTTTAGTAATGTAAAGTTTGTTACCCATTTCAAGCTCAGTAATGTCAGCCTCAATAAAGTCTGGCAGGTTAGCAGGAAGGGCACGCACTTTAAGTTTACGCTGGTTAAGGCGAAGAACACCCCCGGCCATAACACCTTTAGAGTTACCTACAACTTTTACAGGAACTTCCATAGTGATTTCTTTATCATCATGTAGTTGGTAAAAGTCAATGTGAAGGATTTTGTCAGACACTGGGTCAAACTGGATGTCCTGAAGGATAGCGTTAAACGTTTTACCGCCTTCAAGGTCAATTACAACAGTGTGTACGTTTGGAGTGTACACAAGGTTTTTAAACGCCTTGTCTTCAGCAATAAAGTGTACTGGTTGTTCTCCTCCGTATAACACGCAAGGAACCATTCCAGCATTACGTGCCGCACGCGTTGCCGCCTTACCCACGCTTTCTCTTTCAGATCCTTTAATCGTAATTGATTTCATCTAAATGTTTATATATAATTAATAAAATAGTTTACTACTGTAAAAACTTGCCGCTTATAGATACGTTGTTTTGTACCATGTGCATTACTTCGGCAAACAGGCCTGCGCAGGTTACCACTTTTATTTTAGAAGTTTCCTTCTTAAGCGGAATACTGTCGGTAACAATAAGTTCCTTCAGTTGCGACCTTTCAATTTTCTCATAAGCATCACCGCTTAGTATGGCGTGTGTACATATAGCGCGTACGCTTAGTGCACCTTTTTCCATCATCAGGTCGGCAGCTTTGGCAAGCGTTCCTCCGGTGTCTATCATATCGTCTATCAATATAATATTACGGCCTTTAACGTCGCCTATAAGTTCCATTGTTTCAATTTTGTTGGCTTCCTTGCGCTGCTTGTAGCATATTACCACATCAGACCCCAGGAATTTGCTGTACGCATACGCCCTTTTGCTACCACCCATATCCGGTGAGGCTATGGTAAGGTTTTCCAGGTTCAGTGCCTTAATGTGCGGTACAAAGATGGTTGATGCAAACAGGTGGTCTACCGGTTTCTCAAAAAATCCCTGTATCTGGTCTGCGTGCAGGTCCATGGTCATAATCCTTGTGGCTCCGGCGGCTTCCAGTAGCTTTGCTACCAGTTTTGCCCCTATAGGCACGCGGGGTTTGTCTTTACGGTCCTGCCTTGCCCACCCAAAGTAAGGTATTACTGCGGTTATGTGCCTGGCCGACGCCCTTTTGGCTGCATCTATCATAAGCAGCAGTTCCATAAGGTTGTCTGTACTTGGGAAGGTAGAGCATACTAAAAACACTCTTAATCCCCTTATCGATTCTTCAAACGACGGCTGAAATTCTCCATCGCTATAGTGCGAAAGCGACACCTTTCCTAAAGGTATGCCATAGCTTTCGGCTATCTTTTCGGCCAGATACGTGCTTTTAGAGCACGCAAATATCTTGGCTTCCGGTTCAAGGTACGACATTTTAATTTACTGTTTAGTAGTTTGTTAGTGTTGTGTTGTTTCTAAACAGGGTGCAAATTTAGGAATTTAATTTAACCCACGAAGTAAAAACCTGCCTATTTTTCGTGGAGTTAAATATATTTTTCTATTTTTGCAGCGTAAAAATTACCAAGTGGTAATACGCCTGGATGGCGGAATTGGTAGACGCGCACGACTCAAACTCGTGTACTACGGTGTGTGGGTTCGATTCCCACTCCAGGTACTAAAAAAGCCCTGATCATACAGATCAGGGCTTTTTGTTTATAATAAGCTCTTTTACAATAATGTAAATACCCATGAGCAATACAAAATAGCCGAAACCCTTTTTAAGTTTTTCGCCCTCAATTTTTTGCGATGCGAATATGCCAATAAAAATTCCGAATACGGCTGCAAGGGTAAACGGCAACAGAAAACCCCACTGAACCGTATTTCCATGCAGGTCGCCTACAAAACCTGCAAGTGATTGTATGGCAATGATAAACAGGGAGGTGCCTACGGCTTTTTTCATGGGCATGCCAGCCAGGAACACTAACGCCGGTATAATAAGGAATCCTCCTCCTGCACCTACCGCTCCTGCAAGCACACCGGTAACTACGCCGCTAAGCGCCAGTTTTATAGGCGATGGCCCGACGGTGTTCTGCACGAACGGTGCTGCCGAACGTATCATTTTTACGGCAGCGGTAAGCATTACCACGGCAAACAGCAGCATAAGCAGTAGTGCTTTAGTAAGCGTAAACGATGGGGTGCTAAAGATAACCTTAGGCAGGGCAGGGAGTACTGCGGCGCGCATAACATACGCCGTAACCAGAGAGGGTATGCCAAATACGGCAACAATATTAAACGCTACATTATGTTTCATGGCGTTTTTTATTCCGCCTACAAAAGCGGTACTGCCCACTACAAAAAGCGAGTAGCCCGTGGCAATAACAGGGTC
>JAAXJD010000132.1 GCA_012270005.1 Flavobacterium sp.
ATCAACGGAAATTATATTGATGAGCCGGGTTTATTTAAGGTTTTTGTATGTACAAGCAGTTATTATGTTCAGGAGCGTAAATTTGAATTAAAATAAACTGTTGGATATCATACCATAATATAATATAAACACAAACCTTCAGTATTAATTGAAGGTTTGTGTTTTATAATAAACTGCATGATCAAAATTTGCAGGAATTTTTATAATCTGATGTAATTCTTGTTCTACTAAGATATTTGGAAACAGATACGCCTAAATCACAATAGTTGCTTCAAAATCACTGCCCGTTTTCTATATCAATCAATTTATTCCCCTTTGCGCCTAAGTAATAAACAAGTAATTCATTATAAAGCCTGTACCCCACATCAGAATTAGTAAACATTATTATTCCGCTGTTAGTCTTTGGAAGCAGAAATGTAAGGCATTGCGTTCCGTTATCAGAACCTCCGTGAGAAATAGCGTACTCCTTATCCCCTAAATCATAAAGCTCAAACCCAAGGCCGAAATATTTATTATCTTTAGTTTTTACCTGTGGTTTTATCATTTCCCGGTATACCTCTTCACTCAGGTTGTTACCGTTTAAAACACTTGTAAGAAAAATGCCGTAATCTGCCACTGTGGTATGCAAGTCGTCAGCAGCATTAGCTGTTCTGTTTTTTGCATTAATATACGGTTTGGCGTCACTGTTGTATCCGGTGGCAAATCTTGATTCATACTCCCTTTCGTTCCAAAGGTAAGAAGTGTCATGCATACCCATTGGTTGAAATATAAGTTCCTTAGCCAGTTGCTCTAAAGGTTTTTTAAACTTTGCTTCTAATGCCTTGCGTAAATATTCAAATCCCTCGCCTGAGTATTGGTATTTAGTACCCGGCTCAAACTCAAAACTTAGCGTATTACTTTTATTCAGGTACCTCCAGTTAGGGAATCCCGATTGATGGCTTAATATCATTCTTGTAGTTAGCTTCATATGCCTGGGATCATTTTTAACTTCCTTATCAATCCAGTAATGATAAACAGGCTCATCAAGGTTCCATTTTCCAAGACTTACTAATCGCAGCGTTACCATAGTAGTTACTGTTTTAGCCAACGATGCTACATTAAACACCGTATTAAAAGGTGCCTGTACACAATCTTTAAGCGTACCGTAAACTTTTACCTGCTTCAACTTCCCTCCTTCTATGATGCCCAAACCAAGTGTTTTTACATGGTTCTGCTTCAGCCAATTCTCAACTGCCACATCATTATCTAAAGCTATCGGTTTAATATCGCCCGAATAAGGCGTGTGATCGTAGCTTGAGGAAATAGCTAATTTCCAGCTTCCATTTTCTAATTGCCACACGTTAGAAAATTTCGCAATACCGGGTGTAGATCCTGTAGGGTCATAAAACAGGTGGCTACCGTTTTGAACAGCACCGTATAAAACACCGTTTTTGTATAGTGGATATACAGTTACAGATTCTTTTTGCAGTACTCTTTTTACCTGTCTTACAGACGGATTTTTGCAAAGCCCGTTTTTAATATTATTTAAAAACTGTTGCTTGTTTGATACCCCGTCTTTATCATGCATAAAAACAAGCTTATCACTTAACAGATTTTCAAACTGGCTAATATCGCATGTATTAAATCCTACCGAAAATAGCAGGCTGTCTTTTTCAAGAATTGTTTTGTATAGTGTGTCAGACTGGTTTAACTGAGCATTAGCCCCTGTTGAAAAAAGCAGTAAGAAGATAGAAAGTAATAAGACTTTGTTTGTCATGGTTTTTTTTGACAAAGGTTATCATTGCGATAAATTACACAAAAAAAACAGCCCGACAATAACCCGCCAATTACGCGACAGCGTTTATATAATACTGAAATTCAGCTTAAAACGCAGTCTTTTATTTCTATCTAATTCGGCAAGGTTAATCAATATCAACAGCACATTAGACAACGCTATACAGGCTATAAGCCCAATAGTAAACGAGCTTCCGAGTTTTAACAAGATGCCTAATATAAAAACGATGGGTGCAAGAATAGTCCATAGAATCTGTAGCGATATTATCTGTTTCGCAATAGTATTGTTTTGTTTAAACAACCGCGATAATACCAATGGGGTAATAATGTTTAACGGAGGTAAGAGAACGAAGAGTATTGAAGACAGATTGATTAGTTTTATTTTTGGGATATCAATGTGGGTCAACGTATTTTCAGACTCAACTGCATTTGTATCGGCAGTTGTAGACACAAATACGGTATCTTCGTTAACATCGGGGTTACCCAGCAAATCATTTTCTGAAACCTGCAGTGCTTTAGCCAGCGCTTTAAGTGTGTGTCCTTTTGGTAATACTCCAGACTCAATTCTCTGAATGGTCCTTACGGAAATACCGGAATTTGATGATAACTCTTCCTGCGTAAGATGCTGGCCTTCTCTTACCCGCTTTAATGCTGACATATACGTATATTGCTTTTAATACTAATCATTTGATTAGAAACCGCAACAAATATAAGAAACATATGTAGCTTATAATAGGTCGGCATTATTAGTTAAAGCCAGATTTTACTGCAATTAATTAATAAAATCAATGCTAAAAAACCTTGTAAATAAGGACATCATACGCTTTAAGCTGACGCTCCCCATACAGGATTCTAGCTTTTTTAGGAACTGAACAATAATATGGAGTCCCAAAATTAATGACCACTGTAACCTTTTCTGCATTCAAAACCCGGGTGAACGAAATCCTATTCTCACTACAAGATAAATTTGTACACAAACCGTACTGTAAAGCACGTTCTGTGTTACGTAGTGTTACTAGTTTTTTATAGCTGTTTAGTATAGACTCCTTATCGGCAGAAAGTACCGCGGCGTTGTTATTTTTAAAGTCGGCGTTAACTTTAATCCAGGGCTTACCCGCAGAAAAGCCAGCATATTCACCCGCATCCCATTGCATAGGGCTACGGGACTTATCCCTGTTATGCTGATTAGCTATAACAAGCGCTTCAGCTTCGGATTTGCCTTGACTCATGGCAATATTATAGTGTGTTTTTGCCTGTATGTCTACAATTTCCGAAAAAGAATCTGCTGTAATATTACGCATTCCGAGTTCATCTCCATAATACACAAACGGAACGCCGCGAGCCGTAAGCGTAAGGGCTGCAAGGGCCAGTGCTTTATCTGTATTGCCATCAGCAAGCCTTTCGCGCATGCGTGGCATATCATGGCTACCAAAAAACAGCGTAGGATAACCGTTCATTTGATGCTCCATACCTTGCAGCTCATCACATATTTTCTGTACAGAAAATGTAGCCATGCTGCCGAAGTTAAAGTTAAATACCACATCCATCATGTCCGATGCCTGATATTGTTTTAGTAAATCGAGTTTATCACTACCTATTTCGCCTACGGTAAAACGCCCGGGATAAGAAGACACTACCTTTTTTAACTGTTTAATAGCATTTTTTACGCCCGGCTGGCTAATGTCGTACAGGTGTTCCTGAACTCCATCTTTTACCGGATTGTCTTTTGTAATGCCGTCTGTAGTAAGAAAATTTATTACATCAAACCTAAAGCCGTCTACCCCCATATCCAGCCAAAAGCGCAGCACGTTCTCTACCTCCTGCACTACCTTTGGGTTTTGCCAGTTAAGGTCGGCCATGGTTACGTCAAACTTGTGGTAGTAATATTGCCCTGATTCAGCATTCTTTTTCCAGGCCGTACCTCCAAAAAAAGACTCCCAATTGTTAGGAGCATCCTTCCAGATATAATAATCCCTGTAAGGGCTGTTTTTCGATTTAGCGGCTTCCTTAAACCAGGTACATTCGGTAGAGGTATGGTTTACAACCATATCCATAATTACCTTAATCCCCCGGCTGTGTGCTTCGTTTAAAAACACCTTAAAATCATTGTTAGTACCATACACCGGGTCTACCGCGTAATAATCGGCTACATCGTACCCGTTATCTACTTTTGGTGATTTTAAAAAGGGTGTAAGCCATATACCCTTAACTCCCAATTCTTTAATATAGTCCAGCTTTGAGGTTATTCCTTTAAAGTCGCCATAGCCATCCCCATTACTATCGGCATAGCTGGGCATGTAAATTTGATAAAATACGGTTTCTTTCCACCAGGTTTTTTCCTGAGCACACATGACATAAGTATGCAATAAGCAGAGGAGTATGGCAACCCCTGTTATGTTATTTCTTTTTCTGCACATTGTAGTCTACTACTACATTATTAACCAGCAATTTGGCATTACTATAGATTACTTTACCGTTTGCAGGGGTTATAACAATAACCGCAGAACCTTTTGCAGGAATAGTAACCTTTACCGATTTACTGTTTTTCGCCACAAAGCTGCCTGTAACGGTGTTATAAAAGCCCGACTTACCTTTAGGGGATGAAACCATAATGGTTTTAGCCTCATTATGCGGGTTATAATACAAGTAAGACGGATACGCCGCACTACGGAAAAAGTCGGTAGCCAACAGATTAAGCTGCAATATACCTTCTACTTCGGTCTTTTTAATAATACTGCCAAAAATACCCGCATGCCCACTACCGTAAACACTCAGCTGGCTTTCGGCAGGATTTTTTCCAGGCACCCAAAGTGGCCCGTCTCCCTGGGCTACCGGTGCAGTTACATTTTGGTACTGATCCATATTAGATTTCTTTATAATGCCCTCATATGCAATAACACCTTTGCTTACCTCTGCAAGTTGCGGTATGGTTTCATTCTCATCTGGCATATACTGCGTATAAAAAAACTTAGACGCATTGGCCGCGTTAAGCATCCATTTCCCTACTGCAGTGGCGTACGCTTGGTTGTAACGCACCATAGGTACTACAGGCCAAGCCATATCATAAGTGTTCATTAAAAAGCCGTATCCTCCGCGGTCTACAGTACTCCCTACTGTACCCGATATATCGAAGCCATTCCAGTTCCCTACCAGTACGCCCCAGCCTTCTCTACACACGGCAGTACCGTCAAAAGTCCAGTCCAGCATTTTGTCTGTATCGTAATGCGTACCCTGCTCTGCATTTATACGTGCAGAAAGGTATGCACCAAAAGGCATAAGCAACTCATAGGTAGGGTTTATCTTTTGCGACTCTAATGCCGAAAGGGCAGAAAGTGCGCCGTCAAGGTATTTTTTATCGCCAAACTTCTTGTATGCGGCATACAGCACCCACGCGTGGCCTGCAGCAGCATCGGGCTGGGCACAAATATTGTTTTTCATGGGCCGCATTTTTCCGTAATCAAAAAAAGAATAGTCGTAATTCCCTTTCAGTATAGCGTCAGCACCATAGAATTTATCGGCTATAGACCGTGCCATTTTCTCAAGGCCGGGTTGTTTAGGATACTTATCGTAAATAGCGTAAAACAGTAGGTTTGGGTACACATCATACCACCAGTCGCGACCATAACCACCACCAAGCAGGGCCACCTCGGGACAGGTATTGTTCATCATTATATTCCAGCCGGTTTCGCTGTTATAATAATTTTTCAGCATAGCCACATAGTTTATACCCCTGTCATTGGTTTTATCTACCCCTACCAGCGTAGCGCCAAGCGTAGCCCCCATATTAGCCAAGGCCTCATGGAACATACCCTTATTATTATCAGGGCCCTGCCTTACATCGCCTATAGCGGTATACATTCCTACCACATCCTGCGGAAAATTTTTATGTGATTTATCCATCCATACCAGCGGCCAGAATTTTCCCTTAGCATTAAAGTCAAACACCGTTGTATTAAAATCGCGCGCCAGTTTATGGTAGTCTATAATCTCAAAATGAGAAGGTATATCGGGCATTTTATCTACACGTGGTATGGCTTTTTGCTGTACCTGGGCGGTAAGCGCAGCGGCGGTTAACAGAGATAATAAGGTGAATTTGAAGGTATTCATAATGGCTTTTAGATAAGATTAGAGGCTGCTTCTTCCATAATTCTTTCCGGTGCAGCGGTTTCGGGTTCTTTGGCAATCCTGTTACCCTGGGCTATAATATTTTTACTAATGAATATAGAACATAATTGTAAAACGGCAATGATTCCTACGGCGTAGCGCAAGGCAAAATCTTCAGACACTGTAAAATACAATACCAGGAATGTAGCAGCCCCAAGTAACCTGCCTACATACAAACCTGATTCATGGTTAAGTATGTACACAAATTCGCCACGCTTTTCTATTTTAGAAACTATATCTATAACACGCAGCTGTATAGGGTAATACGCCAAGTCCATAAGTGGTTTTGCTATAAGCAGTAGTAGTAGAAATATTATTACACTGGTTTTATTAAACAGTGCGCCGTTAATACAGGCACCCACCGCGAATAATATAAGACCTACCGAAAATGTTTTAACGCGGTCTGATGGTTTAGAGAAACGGCCAATGATGTAAATAATTATGGCTGCCAGTACCGCACCAATACTCTGTGCATTACCCAGGGCACCTTCTTCACCTAATATTTTAAATATAAGCATAGCAGGAGCCGTAACAAGGAATCCCTGAGCCAGGCCTTTAAACATGGCCAAAGAAAGTAATTTATACCAAAGCGGGTGAAACTTAAAGAAGATGTACTTTTTTTCCGATGGATTTACAAATTTCCCCCTGTAACACACCACCGAAGCGCAAATGGTAACAATAAATACAATACCTGTTATAATAACATAAGCATTCTGCTTGTCCTGATCTGTAGTTTTAGACTGTATGAACCAGCCTATGGCTACCGGGATTACAATGGCAATTATGGTATAGAAAAACGTTTCGAGCCCATAGTAATAATTGCGGTTTTCATCGTTTGTGGTAGATATTGCCAGGTAATCACGGTTAGACCAATATAGACCGAAAGACAACCCCATGGTTATACCTGCTACACCTATCCCCATAAGGCTAAGTGATTTAAGTGACATCATTATAATCATGGAAACCCCGCTAAGCATCATGCCGAGAGAATACAGTTTCCTGATATTAATGTATTTAAGCAAAAAGCCATTTATAAGAAACGTAAGGGGTATGCCGGTATAAATAGCCAACTGGTAAATAACCACTTTACTGGTATCGCTGGAATTTCGCATAATATAAGCAGCCACAAAAATATCTATAACCGGCTGTACTATAGCATACACTAAATTAGTAAGCACCAGTATTTTAAAGTTGTGCGACTGACTTTTAAAATGCGTTATCTCGTTTACTAGTTTCTTAAGCATCAGCTATATTTTAAAGTTGACAGTATTTCTTTAACCGATAGTGTAGCTGCACACACAAACTCATCTGAGGCGCCATAATACATTATTATGGTATCGCCATCATCTGCTACTACATGTCCGTTTGTAAACACCACATTACCGAAAAACCCGGTTAGCTCATAATACGCAGACGGTATCATTAACGGCTCTTCGCTCCGGGCTAAAACGACTGATGGGTCATTTAAATCTAACAATAAAGCGCCCAGGCAGTACTGGTGTTCTGCATTAGCTCCATGATATATTTCCAGCCATCCTGCCGGTGTTTTTATGGGTGCAGCACCGGCGCCTATACGCTTGCTGTCCCAGCTGTGCTTGCGTGTGGTAGCTATACACTTGTGGTTACCCCAGTGTACGCCGTCTGGAGACGACGCTATCCATATATAGTTGCCTCCTATGTCTACACTGCTGGGGCGGTGAAGGGCATAGAAAAGGCCGTTTATTTTCTCTTTTAAATTTGGGCAGTTTTTATTGTGGGCGGGGAATATTAGTCCTTTTTTTTATATTGTATTCCTGTCTTTTGTGGTACGTAGCCCCACGCCTACTCCTGTAGGTGATACCGAGGTAAACGTAAGGTAATAGGTGCCGTTAAGCTCTGTTACACGGCAGTCTTCTATACCGAAGGTTTCCTGTGCGCCTTCCCCCATTAACCTTGGGTAGCCCTCAGGTTCATAAAAACTAATACCATCATCGCTACACAACAGGCGCAGGTGCGATAAAGTAGTTAGGTAATCATCCCCTTTATAGTTTATTACACGGGCATCTGTAGCTATAAGCTCCGGATCGTTTGTGTCAATCTCAATAATTTCTATACCGCCTGTACCGGTAAGCACCGGGAACGATATAGTGTTTTCTTGTTGTTTCGGCCTTTCGGCAACGCGTACTATAAGCCAGGTTTTACCATTAAAGGTAAACGCACCCGGATTTAGCAGGCAGGTAATTTCCAGCCCTTCGCGGCTGGGTTGTAAATCAGCTGGGGATAATAGAGGATTTGCTGTAAAGCGTTTTGCAATATCTTTCATTCTTTTTGTAATTAAACACGTTAGGTTAGCCCGGACAGCCACTAATCACCGGCCGGGCACTAACCCAAACATGTATTAGTAACCTTGGTTTTGTGTAAGTGTACCTGCCGAAGCGTCTATTTCACTTTGAGGAATAGGATATAGCATATGCCTTGGCTGGAAGTTTTTACCATGTGCCTGCATAACCTCCTGGGCTATGCCCCAACGCTTAAGGTCGAGCATGCGCTGGTTTTCAAAACCAAGCTCTACTCTGCGCTCGTGTATAAGCCAGGTGCGCACGGTTGCAGCATCAGCAGCTGTAGATCTGTCCGGAAGCGTACCGGCCGGCACCGCATTGCCATTAGCATCTACCCCATTACGGGCACGTTGCCTTATCTGGTTGATTATGGCTACCGCTGCGGCAGTATCGCCGTTGTTAAGTAGCGCTTCTGCTTTCCAAAGTAATACATCAGCATAGCGGATGTATACCTTATTATTCGGCGCATCATCATTACCTTTATTAGCCCCATTAAGGCTGCCCAGCATTTTGTTCACATTCTGTGCCCCTACATTTACGGTATAAAGCAGCCTTGGGTCATTAGCCTCAAACTCATTAAGAAAACTTTGCGAAGGTGCAAAGAACCCCCAGCCCAGTGGTGCGCATATACCGTTACCGCGCCTTGTAGGAGTGGCATTGGTTTGATGGTCAAACGAGAAAACAACTTCATTGTCATTATACTCAGCGGTAAAGCTTTGGAAGTAATTATCATTTAATGAAAAACCTAACCCCGAAAGCTGGTCTACTAAAGCAGGTACTGCACCCCAGTTTTGTGTATAAAGTTCAGACTTAGCCAAAAGTGCAATCGCTGCACCTTTAGAAGCGCGCCATTTTTCTGAATCAGAAGAATACTTAGTATTAGGAAACAGTTCTTTCGCTTTGTTAAGATCTCCCTTTATTTGTTCCCACACCTGATCTTTTGGTACCCTAACTGCTACGTCAAATGCTTCTTGGTAGGTTTGTACAGGGCGTAGGATTAAAGGCACATCGCCAAAATTTGTAACCAGCGAAAAGTAGTAGTATGACCTTAAGAAATAGCACTCGCCTAAAAGCTGGTTTTTCCTGTCTGTGGTAATACCGGTAATATTTTCTATATCAGGATTTGTAAGGAGATTCATAGCTATGTTTATCCTTTTAATACCTTCATAGTCGTATTTCCATAAGCCGTTAGGGCCTCCGTTAGTAGATGTAAATGTAAAGTTATTAATGTCGTCCATCCAGGGTTGGTCTCCATCGCTAACCCATTTTTTTTCCATGTCATCAGACGCGATATCCTGCATGATATAATCGTTCTGAAACACAAGACCGCCACTCCAGTCCCATTCGCCCAGAATATTAAGCCTGTTACTAAGCAGGTCATAAGAAGATCGCACCGCGTTTTCTATGGTTGTTAACGTAGGAGCGGTGTTAACCTGATCCTGGGTAGTAAGACCTATTGGGTTTTTAGATAACTCGTCATCACAAGAAGCAAATGAAAGTATCCCTATTAATATTCCTGTTTTAATATAGTTCTTCATAGTAATTTTTTTAGAAATTTATCCTTGCGCCAAACATATACGCTTTAGACTGAGGGTATGTTCCTTTATCAATAAGTGATGTAGATTCAGGATCCAGCCCTTTGTATTTAGTAACCGTTAAAAGGTTTTGACCGGAAACATATACACGCAGGTTGCTTCCGCCTGAAATGCTATTATTAAACGTGTAACCAAACTCCATGTTCTTAAGCCTCATGTAAGAAGCATCTTCAACAAACTTGCTCGATACAAATCCGCCACCATTATTATTAAAAGTAAGGCGTGGTGTAGTATTACTTGTGCCCTCGCCATTCCAGCTGCTAAGTACATCTGTGGTAGAGTTAAAAGGACGGCTGTCGTAGTTCAGTATCTGAATCATATCGTTGTAGCGATCTACATCCTGCACTCCCTGTATAAGGAACGAGAAATCGAAGTTTTTGTACGACGCGTTAAAGTTAACACCGTAAGTAATCTTAGGAATTGGGTTGCCTATAAACGTACGGTCATCAGCATTGATTTGCCCGTCGTTGTTAAGATCCTTAAATTTCATATCACCCGGCCTTGCACCGTTTGAGTTGGTATTTAGATAAGAATCAATTTCACCCTGATTTTGGTATATACCATCAAAAACATATCCGTAGTAAGAACTTATAGCCTGTCCTACCTGTGTACGGGTATGCGTAGCATCGTCCTGAATATTCTGTACGTATTGCTGCAGTTTATTTACCCTGTTGGTTAAGGTAGCCATGTTAGCATTTACTCCATATTTAAAGTCGCTATCATTATCCCTCCAGCCAAGGCTAAACTCAAAACCTTTGTTTTCAACCTCCCCTGCATTTACATAGGTACGGCCTATTACTCCTACTGATACTGCCGGCAAGCCAACACTTAACAAGATATCATCGGTAGTTTTGTTAAAATAGTCTGCCGAAAATGTAAGCTTATCACTTATAAACGCCAGGTCTACACCTACGTTAGTTTGCGTAGTGGTTTCCCATTTAAGATCTGGGTTACCATAACGTACAATATTTACACCACCCCCAGATGTGTTAACCAGCGTTTGGTAGGCGTTGTTAGGGATTTCCTGATTACCCGCCTGCCCCCAAGTGGCACGCAGTTTAGCGTAAGACAGCACTTTAGATTCTTTTAGGAAATTTTCATTACTAATGATCCAGTTAGCGGCTACCGAAGGGAAATACCCCCATTTATTGTTAGGGCCAAATCTAGAAGAACCATCGGCCCTTAGTGTGGCTGTAGCAAAGAATCTGTTGTTATATCCGTAAGTTCCAGAACCAAAGAACGACACTAAACTCCACTCTGTAGCAGAACCCGAGCTAAAAGGGTAAGGCGTGTTAGCACTACCCAAGCCTCCGTAATCCAAATATTGGAATTCCGGGGTATTATTGTCATACAACGACCTGGCTCCACCCATGGCATCAGCTTTGTTCTTAATAAGCTCTGAACCTACAAGCAAATTAATATCGTGCTTATTGTTTATAAGCTTAGTATAGTTAAGCGTGTTTGACCATGTAAAGGTTGCGTCTTGCCCACGATTTTCGTTAAGGCTTGTAGGCCTGTTATTACGACCCATGCCATAGTACACGTTGTTTACATCGGCAATGTTAGGATCTCCATAGTTTTGAGCAAAGTTTTTATTATGGCTAAAGCGTAAATCGACGCCAAGGTTACTTTTCAGTTTAAGTGACTTATCACCAAGGAATGCATATTCGGCAAACACATTACCAAACGTTTGGTAAATTTCCCTTTTGTCGTTAGTAAAATGTACTATGGCAAGTGGGTTAGAGCTGTATTCATATATTTTACTCCATCCGCCATCTGGCCCTGTATAAAAAGGGAGGTCAGTGTACGGGTCTGCGGCGCTGTATGTAGGGTCGCTCGGATCTTTATATACGGCCAAAACCGGCGGGCGTATAAGCGCATGGCGTATTACACCCGGAGCATCTCCGCTAGAAGAAAGCTTATCCTGAGACTGTGATGTTAACTGAAGGTTAGTACCCACAGTAAACCTGTCTGTAACCTGAGCATTAAGGTTAGTACGGAAATTTGCACGCTTAAAGGCATCATTATTTTCTGTAACTATACCATTCATGTGGTAATAGCCACCAGACATCCAGTAGCGTACCTTCTCTGTACCACCACTTGCAGCAAGCTGAACGTTTTGAGATATACCTGTAGTAAATAATTTATCCAGCCAATCCGTGTTAGCAAGATCTGTCCTGGTTCTCCTGTCAATGGCATAAGGGCTTTCCGCCGAAGGATCGTTCCCTATAGTATTGTGCCACGCCATATCTTTAACCGTTAGGTACTGGTCTGTATTAAGCAATTTTGGCAAGTTTGTAGCCTGGTGCATACCGGTAAAAACATCAACCGATATACCCGATTTACCTACTGCACCAAGTTTTGTAGTTATTACCACCACACCACCTGCAGCGCGCGATCCGTAAATGGCTGCCGAGGCCGCGTCTTTTAGTACGGTCATTGATTTTACATCGTTTTGGGTAAGGAACCCAATGTCTCTCGTAGGTACACCATCTACAACAAATAGTACATCGTTATTACCTAATGTACCTTCGCCACGTATACGTAGCTTTATACCATCGCCCGGAGCACCGGTGTTAGCTGCTACAAATACACCGGCTACCTGGCCCTGAAGCGCCTGGGCTACATCTGCAATACGGGTTTTAGCCATATTATCAAGATTTACCTGGGCTACCGCGCCCGATATTGATACTTTACTTTGGCTGGTGTACCCTGTTACCACAACTTCGGTAAGTTGTGCAGTGTCTTCGCTAAGAGTTACATTTATAACACCCGACCCGTTATTAGGAATCTCCTGGGAGATATATCCTATGTACGCAAATACAAGAACGTCGTTAGGCTTTGCTTCAATAGTATACTTACCATCCAGGTCTGTAACAGTATTGGTAGATGTACCTTTTATTATTACGGTAGCCGATGGTAATGGTCCGTTTTTATCGCTTACCGTACCTGACACGGTTTGGGCAAAGAGTGAGCCCACTGATAACATTGCCCAAGTAAGGAGCAAATTATAAATAAGTTTCCTGCTCATAGGGCTAAAGGATTTTGGTTAATAGACTGAGTAATTTTTTTCATGTTAATACTAAGTTTTGTTTAAATGGGTTATGGTCAATTTTCGGTTTTACGAAAACGTTGTAAATGTAGATAAGGCATAAAAAAACAGTGTACACTATTTCTTCAAAAGTGTACACTGTGTGTTAAGTAATTGATTATCAGTTTTCCGAAACGGCAGGCTTTTTGGCTTTAAATTGCAACTGATAATTTTTAGGGGTGGTATTATATATCTTTTTAAACTCCCTGTAAAAGTAAGAGCGGTTATTAAAACCCGATTTATAGCAAATTTCAGATACCGTAAGTACATTTTTGCGCAACAGTACAGCAGCGTATTTAAGCCTCATAGTACGTATAAGGTCGCCGGGAGAGAGGTTAAAAATTTCCTTGGTTTTACGATACAGCTGCGAGTTAGATATGCCGAGTTCTTTTTCTACAAAGGCACTATCGAGGTTTTCATTCTCAATGTTTTTTTGTATTATTTCTATGACCTGCTTTATAAAAATCTTCTCCTCACTTTCGATAGGGATCTGCGGCAGGCTTTCCACCAAATTATCCTGCGCAAAATGTTTTAATATAAGCTCTTTTTCTTCTAATAACTTTTGAATCCTTATCAAAAGATGATCCGCATAAACAGGTTTTGGTATATAAGAATTGGCGCCGCTCTCTAGCCCCTCTATGCGGTGCTCTACCGAACTTTTGGCGGTAAGCATTATAAACGGGATATGGCACGTGCGCACATCTGTCTTTATGCGCCTGCACAGTTCTACACCATCCATAACCGGCATCATAACATCACTTATTATAAGATCTGGCTGTTGTACGTCTGCCATACGCAGGGCTTCTTCTCCGTTAAATGCAAAATCCAGATTATAGGTTTCAGAAAGTAAATCGGCAAGATAGGTATGTATCTCTTTTTCGTCTTCTACAATAAGCAGGCGTTTGCGGGTATCCTGAGCCTTTTTTATAGAGGCCAGCTTACTGTGCTCGTTTTCAACAGCTGTATCTGGCTCTTCCAGGATATCTTTAAGGTGTTTTGAAAGTAGCACCGAAGTATTGTTTCTATCCAGTTCTTTCTCCGTGAACGATTTTTCTCCACACGGTATTAAAATGGTAAAACTTGTTTCTTCATCGGGTACGCTCACCACGTCAATATCGCCTCTCAGCACAGTAACAAGTCGTTTTACATAGGCAAGGCCTATACCTGTACGGAACATCTCCGTGTCAGACATTTGGTTAGGCCCCGCCAGGAAAAATCTGTCAAAGAGTGAGTCTAATTTCTCTTTCGGTATGCCTTTACCGGTATTTTTAACCACAATTTTCAATACATCTGTACCGTTTTGCTCAACTCGGCAGCTAAAACTTACCTTACCACCCTGCGGTGTATATTTAAAAGCATTTGATAAAAGATTGAATAGTATCTTTTCTGTTTTTTCCTTATCAAACCATCCTGTAAGATTATGTGGTATATCCAGCGAATAATCAATGTTTTTATCTAATGCCCAGTCGTCAAATAACTCGGCTATTTGTTCCAGTATGCTTACCAAATCAAACTCTCTCACGCAAATTTCAAGATGGTCATGCTCTGCTTTTCTAAACTCAAGCAACTGTTGTGTAAGAAACGAAAGGCGCGATGCATTTCTGCGTATCATCTTTATAAACTTGCGGCTGCGGTCGTCCAGGTTATTCGCTTCAGACAGTTTTTCTACAGGCCCTGCTATGAGCGTAAGCGGCGTAAGGAATTCATGGGCTATATTGGTAAAAAAGGTAAGACGGTTTTCATGAAGTTCCTCCTCGCGCTGGCGGAACAATATATTTTGTTGTAACGACTGGCGTTTAAGGTAATAGCTTCGTACAAACAGCATAAAACACACTGTAAGCAAGGCATAGATGGCTAATGCCACGTTTGACTGCCACCAAACAGGCTTTACTCTAATATCTACAGTATGTACGGGTTGGGTCCAAACGCCATCTGGGTTAGACCATTTCATGTACAACGAATAGTTGCCCGGAGGTACGTTTGTAAACGAAATTATTTTACGGTTACCTATATTGTTCCAGCTTTTGTCAAAGCCGCGCAGTTCATACGCGTACTGGCACTTGTCGTTGTTGCTATACGTAAGAGCGGTAAGGTATATGTCGAAAAAATTTTGGTTATGGTTTAAAGTTATTGCTGGTACTGCAGCATTTTCAGGAGAAACCAATAACCCCTGATAGTAAGGCACAGGCTGGTTGTGACCACTTATACGGTCTATAAATAAATCAGGCACCTTGCCCGACTGGCTGATCGTTTGGGGTAAAAAATAATTGAATCCCTTAATACCACCCATAAAAATATGTCCCGAAACCTCATCTATGTAAAAAGCACCATCGGCAAACTCATTGTTTTGAAGACCATCTGTTTTTACATAGTTAGTAAATTTTTTCTGTGCAGGATTAAAATCAGAAAGCCCAAAATTAGTACTGAGCCATACGCTTTGATTTTTGTAAGGTACAATGCCATGGATAGTATTGTTAGGTAATCCGTCTTTCACGGTATAACTTTTAAAAACAGGCTTTCCGCCTTTAAAATCCTGCAATAAATTAAGCCCATAGCTTGTACCTACCCAAAGTTTGCCGCTGTTATCTGTAGCAAGGCAAAGTATGTCGTTGTTAGAAAGGCTCGCAGTATCTTGTGGATTGTTCTTAAATGTTTTAAACGTTTGGGTATTTAAGTCAAAAAGACTAAGGCCTCCCAAACGCGTACCGATCCAGAACTGGCCTTTATTAGCCGGTATAATGCTAAAAATGATGTTACTGTTTAAGGCTGCAGGGTTGCCCGCCTTAGCGGTATACCGTTTAAAACCCGATACTGCCAAACGTCCGTCTTTTCGTGCAATTGAAAATTTTATCATGCCGTAACCGTTAGTTCCTAGCAATATGTTACCATCTGTATCCTGGCAAATTGAATAAACAGAAGTAAAATAATCACATTGAGCGCTGCCCTGTATTTCGGCCCAACTTACCATTCTGTTTGTAACCGTATCATACACTGTTATACCGGGGCTGTCTGTACCTATGTATATGAGGCCATCCTGCCCTTTACAAAGAGAATATACAGCATTGTCTACAGGACTATTAGCTTCGTTGTAAACAGTATACACCAATCCATCAGTAATATCATCTTGTAAACCCGATGTTATATGAACAAGCCCCTTGCCTTTAGTACCTACCCAAAGTGTGTTGCCGTCTTTAAGAAATGAGCGTGTAATACCACCGTTAAGCGCCGGTAACTGCCCCTTCGAAATATTTTTAAAAAGCCGCTCCTGGGGTGACGCCTTTAATAAGCCATCGCCATCGGTTCCCAGCCATACTATACCTTCAGTACCCTGGGAAACGGAGGTTACCTTGTATTTATCAAGAAAACCCGCCCAGGAGCCCGAAGTGGCATTTCCTGCAAAATCCTTAACAATGCATCCCTGCCTGGATTGCAGTACTATACTCTGCGCGGTTATACCTATTATCCCTTCAACCCCGCTGCTAAGATTTGTCTTTCCCGTAAAATTTGAAGAAACAGTATAAGCCTCACCTACCGCAGAAACGAGGCAAAGCATTTTATTTGGTAAAATCTTGAATGATTTTATGCCTTTAGCGGCTAATTTTACATCATTTACCTGTATTGCATTTGCAGAAGTTGGGGCAAGGTTTATGCTGTACAACGCGTTATCATCGGTAAGTGCAAACAGATTTTGTCCACAAAACTCAAAACGTGTTATATTTTTATCCTTCAGTGCCGGGATTGATAACTTGGTAAAATCACTTCCGGAAAAGTAGCCTATTCCCCAACCTTTTACAGCGCAGTATATGTTTTGATTAGCATCTGCAGCAAGGTTAAACTGCGATTCAGATAATGGAGTAGCAGCGTCTGCCGAAAAGAAATAACGGGTAAACGTGTCTGTACTTTTGCTGTAACGGTTAATGCCGTGCATGGTAAGTATCCACAAATCTCCTTTACCATCTTCCATAATCTTAAGCACTACCTGGTTACTCAGAGAGCGTGCATTATCAGGCTCAGGCCTGAAAATTTTAAAGCTACTGCCATCGTAGCGGTTAAGCCCGTCCCACGTGCCTATCCAGAGTAAACCCTGTGAATCCTGAAAAGTACAGTTTACAGAACTGTTAGAGAGCCCGGCAGTATTATCAAGCTCCTCTAGCACATACTTGCTGTATTTTTCCTGCTTTGTAGCACTGTGCCTACTAACATGTTTAAGCTGTGCGCTCTTTTGGCCATCTTTCGAGCAACTCACCGTTAGCACAGCAAGTAGAATGAATGCAGAACATATAGTGACTACGGGTGGAGTGCACTTAGCTGAAAATAATTTATGTATCGAAAAAAAAAATTGCTGTGCGTTAAAGAACATGGGATTTTTATATTGTAACTTTAAAAATACAAAATATCCGCATTATAATTACGATATCGATAAAAGAATTAAAAAATTGAGCCGTTTACCTGTCAAAGCGGAACAGGTTTGCATCTTTATTTTCCTTACCCTGAATCATATCCCTGATTATGGCTGCGCCAATTTGACTGAAGGTAATACCGTTACCACCAAAACCTAACGAAAAGTACCCATTAGGCTTACCTTTATACGGGCCTATGTACGGAAGTCCATCCTTAGTTGACCCAAAGGTACCTGTCCAGCTAAACTCAGGCTTAAAATCAAGCTCCGGAAACAATTTGTCAATATCGGCTTTAAGCAGGTTAGTCTTCTTATTAATAAGTTTATCGCGTTTCCAGTCGGCATGAAAATCTTCGTCCCTACCCCCTACAAGCACGCGGTTGTCTGCAGTAGTCCTTACGTATAAATAAGGATCGGCAGTGTTCCATATAAGCACCTCATCTTTCCAAAAATTGCGCTCATTATACTGCTCGCTTACTACTGCATAGGTACTCAGCAGTTTTACAATATCCTGTTCTATAAAGTTTACCACCTCATAGCCCACAGCATATACAAGCTTTTTAGCCTTTATGGTGCAGCCGTTTTCTGTAGTAAGGGTTACGCCTCTGGTACTATGCTTAATATCTGTTACAGGACTGCGGTCAAAAATGGTACCTTCTTCATATTTATGCCTTAATAAACAATGTGCCAGCATATACGCATTAGTCTGCGCCGCCAGTTCAGATAGAATTCCTCCGTAACTGTCAAAGCCATATTGCTCCTTAATTTCCTCCGGCTCCAGCCAGGTAACATCAAAGTTAGCTTCTCTCCTGGCATCATATTCCTTCTTAAGCCAGGTAACGTCCTTTTTATAAGCAGCATAATACAGGCTCTTTTTCCGCTCAAAGTACTTAATGCCTACATCGTAAGTAATCCTTTCCAGTTCCAGTATAGCATCGCCACACAGCCTGTAGGCGCGTTCGGCATTTTCCTTACCTATCATTTCTATAAGCCGGTAAAGCGGTGTATCTATTTCGTATTGTAACAAAGACGTGCTGGCGCTGGTACTCCCAAGGCCTATAGTACGGGCATCAATAGTTACACAGGGTATGCCGGCCTCTACAAGATAGTACCGCATAAGCGCGCCAGAGATGCCTGCGCCCAGCACTACAACTTCGGTGTCTATATCATGATCTAATTTTGGGTATGTAAACGGAAGCCCGTCTCGTACGAGCCATAGAGGATATCCTGCCTTGAGTGCCATAAGTTGTTGTTTTTATTATAAAGTTATAACCTAATTTTAACCCGAAATAAATTATAGGATATGTTTAACTATTGATAAGGGCACCACATTTTTTTATAGCTTTGCAGCGTAATATCATTAACCGTAACAATGATAAATCCAAGTGCCAGTGGCTGGATAGACAAGCTGTTCTTAAAGCTGTCTGCCAGATTACCCCAGTACGAAAACTCGCACGCCTTTTACCGGGCAGTACGCGATAGCGGCTTTATATACGGGCACGTGGCATCGTTTACAAACCTTGACCAAAAGGAAACAAAAAACTGGACGGTAGAAGAAACTACAAAAGTAGCGCTGCTAAACACCCTGTTTGACGTTTACAGGCTTATAACCAAAACTTCAGATAAATCAGACTTTATACCGCGTGCCATAGCATTTTACAAAGAGATGCAACCCGAAGGCTTTGGATTGCTTTATAAGGTAATTCCTGCCGGGACACCATCTTTAGAACTGGAAAACATACTGGACGAGCGCATAAAGACAAACGACAATATTATAAGCCGCAGCTTTAGCCATATACTTACCAATGCATTGCTGTTTATGGATGTACTGGCCTTCAGGCAGTTTCTTATAGAAGGCGAAAGGCCGCACAAATACCTTAAAAAGCTGGAAGAAACCGTAGTGGGCATAGTAAACCTCGCACTTAACAGTAAACAGGACAAAACTCAGTATGACGACCTGCTGATTAAATTATTTGAGTCTTCGGTACGATATACAAAATTGCAACACATAAGTGTAGACAGCCTTGAAGATGCCGGTTTTGATTACTTTGAATCAAAATCAGAAAAGAACTATTTGCTTGATGTAGCAGCTATGGCTATATGGAGCGATGGTAAGGCGCAGGCCAGCGAAATTGCTTTTTTACACCAGCTGAACCACAGGCTGGGATTACGCACGGAAGCCGCTGACGAGAGTATGCAATCTTACGGGGACTTTGTGCAAAAGTACCGAAAATACATACCGTACTTTAACTATAGTAATCCTGTAAAACACTTTTACGGACACACCAGCCAAAGCGTAATAAACCTTATAACCCGTAATAAAAACAGGCTTACAAAGGAACTGCTTAACAACGGCGAACTATTGCTGCTACTAACCCATAGCACACACCGTAACTTAAACGATAAGGAGAAAAAGAAGATAAAGAAACAACTGTTAGAGATTTGTAAAACAGTTCCGTCTCTTACTATTTTCCTGCTGCCGGGGGGTAGCTTACTGCTTCCACTGCTTATTAAGTTTATCCCGCAGATTATACCCAGCGTACTGAACGAAAACCTTGAGGAAGAGGAACCTGCATAAAATTACCTATATTTGATAGTATTTATATCAAATTTATGGAAACCAAACCACGAAATTACGTACCTATTTTAGCGGCTCTATTTATAATATCTATAGTATACTGGATAACCGGAAACATTATTAACGTATACCAAAACACGGTTGTAGGTGGGGTGGATGAGGTACTTTGGGTACCTATGATTGCAGCCTTTGTACTGCCACCAGTCGTATCGCTGGTACTATTGTACAAAAGTAAAAGAAACGGATTTCCGGCAAAGCCTTACCTAATCTTCGGAGTCGTTTCTGCGGTTATAGTTATAGCAGCGCTAACGGCTTAAAATAGCAAGCCCCCGCCATTTCTGGTCAGGGGCCCGCACACACATCACCTTAAAAATCTTTATGTATTACAGCATCTGTGTTATGATGCCGTACTGGTTTCTATATTGTTTACGCTGCTTAGCGTAGTTAATTTATTTTGGTTAAGATATCCATGAACAAACAGTTCCTCTCCCCTATCCCATAGTTTCTTAATCACAGGATTACCGGCTATCTCGTAAAGGTAACGCTCAAAGTTAATTACCCCGTTTACAGGCAGGTTTGCTGCATTTACAATAATATCCCTAACCCTTAAAATGTTTACCACGTAGTCTAAAACACTCGCCAGGTTAAAATTACTATCGACAGCAGTGTCTGCAGTTAGCGGCACCACAGCAACACTATTAGTCTGTAATGTTTGGCAACATGCATTCCCATCGCAATCACTGATAATCAGTGCCGGTTGTTTGTTATCATTTAAACCCTCTGCCGAAAGCAGTCCGGTTGATAGATTAATTGTTTTTTTACCTTTTCCTTTCCCGGAGTCAAAGGTAGTAAAATTATTTGTGCTCATAATCACAAGAAGTTTAGCGGCACCTAAGAGGCACCACAAATGAAAATTGTTGCTTAAAAATACCGGGAACATTCTCTGAAAAAGACGTAAATCCAAACACTACAAATGCTAAAAACACTATGAAACAAATGATTAGTGCTTGCAACAGTATGCTATGAATACAGAGTAGGCAGGTAGTTTCAGGAAATGATTCCGTTTAAAATTAAAATCCCGTTATGCTTAGCAACGCTCCGGAGGGGGTAAAAAAATATCTCCAAAAACACTTTCGTGTCCAAGGAGATTACAAGTAGGTATTTTTGATGATTTAGACACAATAGGAATAATGGCAGGTTCATATACGTAAACCATGCCCACTTTTATTTCTTTGATGTCTTTGTGGATTTCTTCCTCGTCAAGGCTAAGTACCACACAGGTTTCGGTATCGTCATCAGCAAGGATGCACACAATTGTGGGCGCCGCCAAAAACGTTATAAATAACAAAACCACTATGCTTACTATAGCTTTCATGTGGCGCAAAATACTACTTTTTTGCGAAAACAGCTGTAAAAATTGTATTAAATTTCTTCCTCAGCCCATGCTTTCATCATCCACACGGTCTTTTCCTGTTCTTTAATAAAATCGCTCATCATGCTGTTAGTACCTTCATCGTTTATATTGGCCGATTCTTCCAGTATAACACGCTCTATTTTAAGCAAATCAGCAAGCGACTCTATAATAAGGTTTACCGCCTCAGTATCTTTGCTAATGTTTTTTCCTACCCTTAGTTTGTTGTTTGCCACGTAGTCTTCAAAGGTATGCAGCGGCGTAGCACCCAGGGTAAGTACCCTTTCGGCTACCATATCTATCTTTTGCTGTGCATCGTTGTACAGCTCTTCAAACTTTACGTGTAACTGAAAAAAGCGTTTCCCACGAATGTTCCAGTGAATGCCGCGCAGGTTTTGGTAATATACCTGGAAGTTGGCAAGCAGTATATTTAACTCAGCAGCAATAACTTCGGCTTCTTTTACGGGTAGCCCTAATACGTTTGTTTCTTTTTCTTTTGTTTTCATGGTTATTTGGAACAATAAATTTGTTAGACTTTACTGACATAAAATTACCGTAAATTTACCCTTTAAAACCATAATAAATATCAATCGTTTTTATAATTTTATCATAAATATCTATATCATGACGATTACACAACTACAGTATGTACTGGCCGTTGCTGAACACAAAAACTTTACCTCTGCTGCCGAAAAATGCTTTGTAACCCAGCCTACCCTGAGTATGCAGATACAAAAGCTTGAAGAAGAACTGGATGTGCAGATTTTCGATCGTAGTAAAAAGCCCATTCAGCTTACAGATGTAGGCGAAAAAATAGTACAACAGGCCAAGAATATTGTAAATGAATCGACCCGTATTAAAGATATTGTAGACCAGCAAAAGGGCTTTATAGGCGGCGATTTTAAGCTGGGTATTATACCTACCGTTACTCCTACCCTGCTGCCTATGTTTATGGCAGCGTTTATAAAAAAATACCCTAAAGTAAACCTGATTGTAGAAGAACGCCCCACAGAAGAAATCATCAGGATGCTAAAAAACGGACAACTCTACGCTGCCATAGCAGCTACTCCGCTGGAACAAGACACAATAAAACAGATAGTGATAAATTATGACCCGGTTGTAGCCTATGGACCCGAAAGCAACCCTGCTTTTGCTAAAAAGGAGTTTGAAATAGAGGACCTGGAAATGAATCTGAATAACATTTTGCTATTGCAGGATGGGCATTGTTTCCGTAACAATATTTTAAATATATGTAAAGCCAAAGGCCTGCAGCAGGACAATCATTTTAGCATAGAGTGCGGTAGTTTTGAAACCATGATGAAACTGGCAGATGAAGGCCTCGGCATGACGCTTTTACCCTACCTGCATACACTGGACCTTTCTGAAAAAGCCAAAGCAAAACTACGCCACTTTAAGGCACCACAGCCATCAAGAGAGGTAAGCCTTATTTACAACAAGAAGGAGCTGAAAGTACATATTATAGATGCTTTGCGCAGCACTATAAATGGTGTAGTGCGTGGTGCAATTGCTTTCCAGGATGTGCAAATTATAAGTCCCACAAATAAAAAGTAGCGCAAAACTCTCACAAACACGTCTCCTACGCTTGCAAAAAAATATCCCGCCCATAGCATAAGCCAGGGGCGGGATAACCTAAAAAACAGAAGCTGGAAAAAAATTTCTAGTTAAAGTAAAAACCGGCAGGTAAAACGCCTACAGTGTAGTCGTGTTCTTTAGTACCGGTTAGTGAGTATATATAAACTTTTCCTGCAGAAGAATAATCTCCCGCATCGCCTACATATATATGATTGTTTTTAACTGCAAAAGCATACACGCCATATACACCCTGGCCTGTAGTGCTAAACAGGGCTGTTGCAGGTATTACTGTTGCGTTAAGTGGCATGCTGTAAATATCAGAACCTTCTGTGTAGTACAGTGTACCGTTATTTTCTACAAGGTTAGCAGGGTGCTTAGCCGCAGTAAAATTCAACGTACTTGTTACGGTATTATTGCTAAGATTAATGATGCTAAGGCTACCGGGTGTTTCGTCTAATCCAGGTGCCCAGTCAGGTATACCAGAATTAAGCACATAAAGCTTACCGTTGTTTATGCACATACTCTCTGGCACATCGCCTACTGTAATTGTAGTTTCAAGTGTGTTAGTGCTGCCGTTTATAACAGATACTTTACTACCAAAACCGTAACCGCCTTTGTGCGCTACGTATAGTTTACCGTTTTCCTGTAAAATACGTTCAGGGCCTTCAACAACCGGAATTTTACCGGTAACCGCATTAGTAGCCAGGTTTATCACAGCTATATAGTCATCTGTTGCATCACTGGCCACACCCCAGTTTGTTACATACGCCTTACCGCCCTGAAAAGCAATATACCTTGGGTTTTTAATCCCTTCCTCTATGGTAGCTACGCGTTTAAATGTGTAACGGTTAACGACCTCTATTTTATCAGAGTAGTTAAGTACCACATAAGCATAATCATCGTTAAGGCCTATGTCCTGGCCGGTATCGCCCAGGGTAAAGCCCGGGTTGTTTGCTGCATACACATTGTTTTCCAGTGTAAAGTCTTCAGCTATAAACGATACACCCGCATCGCCATGGCCAAAACCTCCCTGGTTAAGTACAATAACACCGTTATCATAAGCACCTTTAGGTGTATTATTGGTTTGTTCGTTATCATCACACGACACAAAAAACAGTGAACCTGCTATAAGCGTAAGAACTAGTTTGTTTAATTTCATCTGGTTTTATTAAAATTTAAAAATCATATACATATTATAGTTGCGCCCCGGCATAGGCCTTGAAGCTACATTCATATACTGTTCATTGTACAGGTTGTTTACCTGGGCACCCAGGCTACAACCTTTTAGCACTTTAAACGTGTACTCTGCCCCTGCACCCGAAACATTGTACGCGTTGATAGGGCCGCTGTCATCTGAGGTAAAATATACCCTTCCGGTAAACAAATGGCGGTAATACACCGAAAGTTTCCTGTAAGCATAAGATGCCGATGCTACCGCGCGGTGCTTTGGCACATACATAAGCTGGTACGGGTTACCGTCTTTTTTAGAAATGGTGTATGAGTATGTAGCTGCCAGACTTACGGTATGGCTGCCAATAGTTTTATTATATCCAAAAACCGACTCGGCGCCGTAACTACGGGCTTTATCTACATTTTCGGGTCGCCATACACCATCGGTTCCGGGCAACCAGCGCAGCATATCTTTAAAGCGTATGTAGTATCCTGTAATGGTTAAAGACGCCCCAAATTTGGTAAAAACGTTAGAAAGCTCTGCCTGAGTAGAGATTTCGGGCTTAAGGTTAGGGTTACCGGTTCCATTCCAGTACAGGTCGTTGTAGGTGGGTGCCCTAAAATTTCGGGAGCCATTAACACACACTGTATACAATGGACTTATGGTAAATTTTCCTCCGCCAGAAAATAACAATGGGCTGCTGTACGCAGATCCTGATTCTTTCCTGATGCCAGCCTCATACGTCACTACATTGCTTACCACCTGGCTCCACAGCAGCGCGCCGGAGTAAGTGGTTCTGTCTGGCTTACCAAAACTGCTTCCGCTCCCCTGATTAGTAGTTACATCGGCAATGGCATTCAGTTTCATTTTTGACGTAAAATGATACATGGCGTCATAGCGGCCTATAAAGGTGTTTACCTTGCCAAAGGAATGCAACGGTGAACTAAAGTCTTCGTAATACCTAAAAAACTCGTGTAACCAGGCAGCTTTTACCCTCGATGTAAAGTTACCGTACAAGCCGGTCCATTCCAGCAAATTCCGGGCATTTACATCATCGTATAAACTTTTAGAAGGTGCTGCCAGCGTGCGGCTAAAGTGGCGTTCTCCGCTAAACAGCGTACTGTAAAAACGCAAAATGTCCTTCGCACTTATTTTGTAACCAAAAGCTGCATTGTAGCTGCTGTTATAGTACTGTCCGTTATCGTTATACAAGGTATACCCGGGGTAGCGAAAGCGATTTTTGCTACTGTTGCGCGATGCCGAAACGTTAATGCTGTACTTTTCGGTACCCGCCTGCACTTTATAGTTTAGCCCATATGTTTCAAAGCTGCCATAATCTGCACGGAACTCGTTATCAAAACGTTTTTTAAACAATAACTCATTGTCCAGGTGTATGCTGCCGCCTATGGCACTACTGCCATAAACTACGCTACCACCACCTGCCCGTACCGATACCTGGCTAAAATCGCGCGCGTTAACGGTACTGAAATCGGTTTGCCCGTTAAGCTGAGAGTTGATGTTTAACCCGTTCCATATTACGGCGGTTTGTTGTGCCGATGTCCCCCTGAATGATGGTGAAGAGACCATACCGGGGCCATTCTCTTTAAAATAAACGGCTGTATTAGCCAGCAACAAAGCAGTAAGCGATGCCCCGATACGTGCCATTACCGAATCTGTTAGCTGCTGTACCGACTGCGTTTGAGAAAAATCACGCAGCTGTGTATCGGCTATTACCAACTCTTTAAGGGTAATAGTATCGTTTTGGGCATGTGCTACCGCACATCCTAAGAGGAATAAAACTGTAAAAAGATTTTTATATGTCATAATCTGTAAGCCTTTTTTCCCGAAGGCTTCATTTTAATTATGAGTAAGGCAGGTCTCCTGGCTTGCGTACTGTTGTTTAACCTTCCCGCACATTGCTGCACAGTGGTTTAAAGCAGATTAACAACAGCCTCCCCTAAGGGATAAGCTTACAGTTGCGGGAACAGCTCAGGCCTTAAACCTGATTCCCTTTTAATGCGCCGTTGCCGGTAAGGCAAGGCACAACCTTAAACAGTTGCAAAGATAAACGTTTTGTGGTAACTTTTAATTTATAACTTTGCCACAATTCAATTTTTTTATGAAAAAGCTGCTCTGCATCGCCATTATTGCAGTTATGGTACTGTTTTCCTGTAAAAAAGACAATAACACTGCCACTGCCACCGCCCCCGTACAAAACAGCATTAAGTATGCTAACGGGCTTCAACTCTACAAATACAACGGATATAGCATTGTAAAAGTTACACAGCCATGGCCGGGCGCGGTAAAACCTTACACCTATGTAATGCGCCAAAAAAACGCAACGTTGCCCGATAGCCTTAAGCAGTACACAGTGGTAAACGTGCCCGTAAAAAAACTGGTTGCAACAAGCACCACCCACATTCCGTCACTCGAAATGCTGGGGGTAGAAAACACGCTCACCGGATTTGCAGGAACCAAGTATGTTTCGTCTGACAAAACCCGTGCGCTCATAGATTCGGGAAAAATTAAAGAGGCGGGAGATAACGAAACGCTTAATGCCGAGGTGGTGATAGACCTGGCTCCTGACGCTATTATTGCCTTTGCTGTAGATGGCACTAATAAAACGCTGGCTACCCTGCAAAATGCGGGGTTAAATGTGCTTTATAACGGCGACTGGACAGAGCAATCCCCCCTGGGAAAGGCAGAATGGATAAAATTTTTCGGTGCTTTGTACGGCATGGAAGGAAAATCTGAAAAAATATTCAATGATATCGAAAAAAATTATCATGATGCCCAAAAGCTTGCAAAACAGGTTACTGCAAAACCTACAGTAATGGGCGGTGCCATGCTTAACGACCAATGGCTGTTACCGCAAGGCGAAAGTTGGGCTGCGCAGTTTTTTAATGACGCGGGAGCTTCTTATATTTGGGCTCAGAGTAAAGGAACGGGAAGCCTTAGCCTGCCTTTTGAGCAGGTGCTGGATAAAGCAGCCAATGCCGGTTTTTGGATAGGGCCAAGCCAGTTTACTTCATTTAGCGAAATGCGAAGCGCCAACCCGCATTACGCAGAATTTAAACCCTTTAAAACAAAAAAAGTGTACTCTTACAGTATAAAAAAAGGAAAAACAGGCGGACTGATTTTCTATGAAATGGCTCCTAACCGGCCAGATCTTGTACTGAAAGACCTTATATACATTTTTCATCCTGAACTGTTGCCCGGGCACCAGTTACAGTTTTTTGAACAACTAAAATAAGCAACTTGCAACCATCATGGCCGATCTTCGCCGGAATAGTATTTTATTTTTTATCATGGCCCTGGGTGTGCTTGGGCTCTTTTTAGCCAATGTAAGCCTGGGCAGTATAAAGATTCCGTTTAGCGAAGTTATAAAACCCTTTATAGGCGAATATGCCTCAAGGCCGTCATGGGATTATATCATTACCAATTACAGATTACCCAAAGCCATTGTGGCTTTACTTGCAGGCATAGCCCTATCGGTAAGTGGATTGCTTATGCAAACCCTTTTCAGAAATCCTCTTGCCGGGCCCGATGTTTTAGGGCTTAGCAGTGGTGCCAGCCTTGGTGTGGCACTGGTTATTATGGGATCTGGTTTACTGCCCGCCGCGCTTGGTTTGTATTTAACTTCAGAATACGGGTTGGTGCTGGCGTCTGTATCTGGCACATTTGTAGTACTACTACTGGTGCTTGGCGTGGCACAACGCCTGCGCGACACCATGTCTATACTCATTACGGGGATTATGTTTTGTAGCTTTACCGGTGCTATTGTGGGCGTGCTAAGCTACTTTAGCCCAGCCGAGCAACTAAAAAAATATACATTTTGGGCATTGGGCAGTTTAGGTAATCTTCCATGGCAGTCTGTAGGTATACTTGCGCTACTAACATTAATAGGTATTATAATGGGTATTGCCTGTATAAAACCTCTGGATGCACTGCTTATGGGCGAACGCTATGCGGCAAGCATGGGCATAAACATAAAAAGATCAAGACTACTTATTATACTAGCCACAAGTCTTTTAACGGGATGTGTAACTGCTTTTGCAGGGCCTATTTCGTTTGTGGGGCTTATAGTACCGCACATAGCACGGCTACTGTTTAGAGCCAGTAACCATCGTGTGCTGTTTTTTGCCACGCTGCTTACAGGCGCCATACTCATGCTGGCGTGCGATATACTTACACAACTACCGGGAACCGATGTAGTGTTACCTATTAACGGCATTACCTCTATTGTAGGGGCACCGGTAGTGATAGCGCTGTTAATAAAGAACAAGAAAGGGAGCTTCAGATGAAAAGCAGGAAGGTAATTTTGCACGCCGACAATATAACCATAGGCTACAGCGACAAGCGCGGCAATATAGTAGCCGAAGGTGTAAAACTAACGCTGAGAAAAGGCACTTTTACTACCCTGATAGGGGCTAACGGCATAGGAAAAAGCACCCTGCTGCGTACCCTTAGCGGGCTGCAGGAACCCCTGTCCGGAGATGTACTGCTAAAAGGACAACCGCTTTTTAATTACAGCCCTAACCAGCTGGCGCAGGAATTGTCTTTAGTACTTACAGAAACCCTGCCGAATGGAAACCTTACCGTTTACGAGCTGGTGGCACTGGGCAGGCAGCCCTACACTAACTGGATAGGCAGCCTTAACGAATATGATAATGCATTGATAAAGAAATCACTGCGCCTTACAGATACTACACACTTATCGCACAAAAAAATAAACGAAATAAGCGATGGGCAACTTCAAAATGTGCTTATAGCAAGAACATTAGCGCAGGACACGTCGCTTATTATATTAGATGAGCCCACTACCCACCTTGATTTACCGCACAAAATAGCTTTGCTACGGCTGTTAAAAAACCTGGCTAAAAAGCAGGATAAGTCAATACTGTACTCTACGCATGACCTTGACCTGGCGTTACAAATGAGCGAGGAAATTGTGGTAATGAAAAAAGGCCACCTTGAGCAAGGCAGCCTTGTGGAGCTAAATGAACGCGACAGTTTATCTGATTTATTTGATGATGAAAATATTTTTTACGACAAGCAAAACAGTCGTTTCATATACAGATAATCAAATGTAAGGACACCATACCTACTGAAAAATACCCACTAATGAGGATTTTAATAAAACTTTGGGGAGAGTATAACATAACCTAAACACTGTTACTACTCCATGTGTTGTAATTTTATGATATTCATTATAAACTATCATAAGACATGGACAACCAATTTAAATTTAACTACCCTGGTGATAAGCAACAGCTTATTTTTAAGATAAAGAATGCCATAGGAAACAAAGGCAGCCTTATAGGCAATGAGCAACAAGGTAACTTTAAAGGCAGCACGCCAATAGGTAGTTTTGAAGGCGATTATGCAATTAACGGTAACGATATTGTTGTTACCATCCATAAAAAACCGTTCCTGGTTTCTAACAGCCGTATTCGCGACGAGTTTGAGAAAGCCCTTAAAAACGCTTAGCCATGAAACTATTAGCCCTTTGCCTGCTTATGAGTTTTAGCGCACTGTGCCAGCCGAGCGCCACAGTAACATCGGGGCGGGTTAATACCGCCAGTGGTACACTACCCGGTATAGAAAGTAAAAAACTTATAGACCTCACCAAATCCTGGATTACAGAAGTACAGCGCAGTGGAGGGCAGTTTGAAATCAGTAACGTTTCAGATGGCAGTTTTACGCTATCCGGCTATAAGAAAAATGCGTTTTATTACCGTGACCGTGGCGAAACCCATTGGCAGGATGCCAAACTGGTTTTTAATGTAAGCTATACGGCTAACGCAATAGAAATAAAACCTACAGTGCCCGAAATATACAACCCCGGGGGTACCCCAATAACCTATACCTTACCCGATTACTTTTATGACGGTAAACTTAAAGAGGGGTACGACGGATTAATTCCTTCACTGGAAAAAAGCATTAACAGCGTTATTACCAGCTACTACAATTTTATAGTTAACTACAACTAAAACCAAGCATTATGAGTAACGAACAACCTAATAAAGATAAAAAGGTAAATAACAGCCAAAAGGACGGATCTCTGAACGAGGGCTTTAGCGGCGAAAACCTTCCAAAAAACTACAACCCTGCCAGGGCGAAACTAACAACTGAAATTGAAACCGATACGGAAGGCAACACCGAAGCGGTAAAGCGCAACCGCGACCCTGAAGAAAAACAGGCTGCTGCGGTAAACAGTACTTCGGGCTACACAAATGAAGATGGAAATACCGTAAAGAAAAGCCGCGGTACGAGCACAGATAGGGAGGACGAAAAAACGGCGGAAAACCGGGATTTTAACAGCGATGTTGATGGAAAAAGGCAGGTTGAGACAAAGAAACCGACTGAAAAATAAATTTTAACACCTTTTTGCCGCACCTTGTAAGATAGGTATTTCAAAAGTAGTGTTAATCTGTTTTCAATGGTAGATTTGATGATGTAAATTAGCATAACTATTTGATTACAAAACAAAACCATTTAAATACTTATCTCATGGAACGTCCGGTAAATATATTAAGTAAAAACAACAGCAGGCTTAACAGTGCTGCTGCGATACAAAGGAGCAACCCTCTTTTTGACAACTCACTGCGAAGCATGTCTGCCGGTGATTACATCAACATCCACCAGAAACAACATACCCGGGTTACAGGCCGTTTTAACTGGTTGGCACCCGAAGAAGATTAAAGTACACAAATTTTTTCATGAAAAGGCGGAACCTTACCTTACGGTGGTTCCGCCTTTGTCGTTTTAAAGATTTTCGAGCTGGTTTATTTTTTTGTTGTTGCTTATCGTCCAGAAAAAGCCCACAAAAAAGAACCTGCTTGCGGGCTGTGTAATTGCCTGGCGGGCATAGACTCCGTTAGCATCGGGATTATTAGCATAGGTATACCCAAACACGTTATCTGAACCCAAAACGTTTGATGCAGAAAAGTAGAGTATTTTTTGCTGGCTAAGCAAATATGCCCAACTTATACTAAGGTTGTTATAGCTTTTAGTATGCCCATTCATAAATACAGTGTGGTTAGGATCATCATACGGGCGGCCGCTGTTATAGCTATGCGTAACCCCCAGCTGAGAACGAAGGTCGCTAATCCAGTACTTGGTTACTATACTAAAATTATGTTTGGCTATAAATGAAGGCGTAACGGATGCGCTGTAATTTTTATAATCGCGCTCACTGTCTATGTATGAATACGAAATCCAGTAATCAAGGTTTTTAATGGTTTTGCTATCGCGGTAAAAAAGATCTATACCCTTGGCAAAACCATATCCGTTATTATTGTAAACGCTGTTGTACTGCGCTGTAGGTGTATTGTACTTTACAAGGCTATGATAATCTTTATAGTACGCCTCTGCCCTAAAGGTTTTGCCTTCGTTATTATACATGTAGTTAAAAATGTAATGGCTGGTACGCTCATAATTAAAATCAGTATGGTACTTCAGGTAATCTTGCCTTGGCGTTTGATGAAAATCGCCATACGCCAGCGAAAACTGACCCGTTTTCCCGGCTTTGTACGCTAATGCTGCCCTGGGTTCTGCTACAAACTGGCCTATTACGCTGCTGTAAGTAGCCCTTGCACCTGCTTTTAGTGCAAAGCTTTTAGAGAATATAACATCGGTTTCGGCATAGGCAGCTGTAATCCCATTGTTATAACCGCTTGTAAAATCAGTAACTGCCGGTTGGTTGTAATTTTCAGTAAAATCGGTTACAAAATGATCGGCACCAAATGATAGCTTTACCCTGCTGCTGAACCCCTTTGTAAGTTTTACCTTAAGGTGCGCGCTATTTTCGGTATTGGTAACCCTATCGGCATTAAATCGTATATTGTTGTTACTGTAGCCATACCCTACCCCGCTTTGCAGCGTCCATTGTGTACCAAACTGCGCCTTATATGATGTATTTACATACAGGTTATTGTTTGTTATAGCAGTGCGTATAGGAGCGGTATAGTTAACATCATTCTGGTCCAGGCTAAAGTCGGCGCGGTCAAAAGCTGCATAAAACTTCAGCATGCCATTTTGGGTTTTATAGCGGTATACCGTTTCGCCAGAAGTACTTTCGTACGGCTTAATCCATTTTACATTTTGTGGTACCACCCACTGATACGGCGCCAGGTTGATATAAGAAAGGTTAAGGCTTACTGAACTACGCTCCCACTTTTTTGTGTGGCCAAGACCTCCGCCTACAGTCATTACAGAAACATCGGTTCGGTTTTGATCGGGTTTCTCTATAGTATTAAGCAGCATCTCGATCGACAGCGCTTCGAGAAATTCTTCAGAGTCGCAACCGGTTCTTAAATTCATCCCCTTAACCAAAAACGGAGAAAAGCTCCCCCGAGTGGGCAGGTTATTTGCCGTGGCTCCGTAAGGCTGTGCCACACGTATCCCGTCTACAAAAGTTTGTGTTTCATCGCTTTCGCCACCACGTACAAAAAGGCGCCCGCTTTCGCCTACGGTTTGCGTGCCCGGTAGCGTTTGCAGCGCAGCAATAATATTACCGGCTGAGCCTGCGGTAGTAACAATATCCAGCGGCTTTAGCGCGGTAACTTTTGTGTTATCGCCAGCACTAAACGTACCTGCAGATATTACCACGGTATCCAGGGTGTTTACGCTTTCGCGAAGTTTATATGCCTGTGGCTTGTAACTTTCTATTATAATGGTTTGTTTAAAATCATCAAAACCTAAAGAGGTAATTACCAATACCTGTGTGCCGGCAGCATCTGTAGTAAAGGTAAAATTTCCGTTTTCATCGGTAGTTGCCCCGTCATACGTGCCTTCTATATAAACGTTTGCTGCAATGGCGGGATGGCCTTTAGCATCGGTCACCGAACCTGATATTGCAGTCTGCGCGTGTAACAATGCTGAAAAAAATAAAATTAAAAGGGTAATTGCCTGTTTCATGGTGTTTGTTTTGATGCAGCAAAGATGCACCGCTTACGGCTAATGTAATAAAAAAGCTTACCCAACTGTAAAACCACGCTGACGAACTGTAAAAACATGATATTAGAGGTACAACGAAAACGTTTTAAGATTTTTTTAATACATTAGCAGCGTCTAAAACGTATACTTTTATGAAGCTACGTAGCCTGTGTGTGGCCTTTAGTGCCGTCATAGCTTTATCGTGCAGCGATGATACCGAAAATCATTCGCTAAACGGCAGCTGGTACCTTACTAATACCACTGCCACAGATGGGTCTACGCTTAGTTACACCAAAGGCGATGTTACATGGACGTTTAATGAAAATGCCAGTACCATTACCGTAAAAAACAGGGTTATAGCACTGGTGCCAAACAGTAACCCTGTGGACATTGCAAGCGGGGATTACTCTTATTCTCTAAAAAGGCAAGATAACCTTACGTACCTTTATATAGACAATAAAGCGGTAGGCGCGCTGGCTAATACGGCAGACAACCTGGTGATAACTAACGACAGTACTACTATGATTTTCCGCAAATAAATTACTACCTTTGCACCGTAATTATCGCTTACAAACCAACCAAGAATGAAACCAACATCCCGCAAAAACAAGCCTACTACGCTATTATATTCTATTATTACGGCATAGCGTATTTATTGCAGTTGCTTAAAATTTCCAACAAACAACAAAATCAATTTACATAATGGTATTTACTACAAATGCAAAACAACTTGCTTTTATGCTGTTCTTTGTAATTACAGCAGCCTTTGCACAGAGTAACTTTAAAAACGGCTATTTTATAGATAATAATGGCACTAAAACAGAGTGCCTTATTGAGAATGAAATATGGCTTACTAACCCTACGTCTTTTAAATACAAGCTTTCTGAAAGTGCAGAGATTAACAAACGTGATATAGAGAATACCAAGGAATTTGAAGTAGAAGACTTTCACTACATACGCTTTATTGTAGATATAGACTACAGCACTAATAATGTAGAACGCATGACGTATGATAAAGAACCTTCTTTTAAACCAGAACAACTTTTTTTACGCGAGCTTTCGGCAGGTGCCGCTACCTTGTATCATGTACAGACTAATGCGTTAGAGCGGTTTTTTATGTCTAAAGACAACAGCACCCCTACCCAGCTGGTGTATAAACCCTATAAATCAGGAAACGGTATACTGAAAAACCGCAGCTACAGAGGGCAACTATATGCTGCCATGAAGGACAAATTTAGTAATGTAAACGATTTTAAATCTGTAGATTACAACACTAATGATCTTATAAAGCTTTTTAATAACTATAATGGGAATAAAAACGAAAGTAAAGTAAAGCGTATGGAAGCCGAATCTAAAGGCAGCTTAAGTTTTACAGTATATGCAGGTGGCGGTATATCAACAGTTAACAATTACGTACGAGGAATCCTTGAAGAGTTTAACGGTACCGCGCCAAGCACTATTGTAGGGTTAGAACTGGAGCATAGGCTTCCGTTTAATAAGAAAGCGTGGAGCATTTTTACAGCGCCGTGTTTTGAACAGTTTAGCATCAATAAAAGTATTACCGGGTACAGCAATGCCAGTTTCTCCACGTACGAATCTACGCTTGACTTAAAATACTCCAGTATTAATATTCCTCTGGCATTGCGTTATAATTTAAATTTTAATGAAAATAACCGCTTCACTT
>JAAXJD010000195.1 GCA_012270005.1 Flavobacterium sp.
TTAAAATTGATATATGTATTTGAGTATACCCCCCAAGGTGTGGTGGTTGTGCCGGTAGTAGTGCCAATAACGCCGATAGCCCCAATGATTGAGGATGCAATTGTTAAATATTTATTGGCAGCGTGAGTCATATAGTAGCAAATGTAATAATTTTACATACCGCCGCAACACGTGGTGTTGTTTTTAGGGATATTTTAAAAATTCAACAAATTAACATATTTATGAAAATTTTTAACACAGAAAACACCAGGCAGGCTGATAAAATAACAATTTCAGCTCAAAACCTTACATCTTATGAGTTGATGGAACGGGCGGCAACCGAGGCTTTTTTGTGGATAAAAAAACATTTTCCTGATAAGGAAACTACATTCCATGTGTTTTGCGGACAAGGCAATAATGGTGGCGACGGGCTGGTTATAGCGCGCCTGCTGCATAAAGACCACTATTCGGTAAAAGTAGATGTAGTAGAGGCTGCAGGGAAACCGTCTGATGATTTTAAAAAGGCTTTAAAAAACCTTCTTGAAAGCGGAATAGAAGATAATAAAGGCGATAGCTATCCTTACGAAAAAGGTAAGCTTATATATATAGATGCGCTTTTCGGCATCGGGTTTAACCGGGAACTACCCGAAGCGGTAAAAACGGTCATAGAGAAAATAAACCGGTGCGAGGGCTACGTGCTGTCTATAGACACACCCAGCGGATTGTTTATGGATCGCCCCACTAGCATTGCGGTAAAGAGTGATTATGTACTTACATTTCATTTTCCTAAGCTGCCGTTCTTTTTGCCCGGAAATAGCGCGTTTGTAGATAAAATAGCGGTTTTAGATATTGGCCTCGATAAAGATTTTATAGCTAATACACCTACACATCACTATTACACAGACCGGAAAGAAATAGCTCACCGCTTTAGGCACGTAAAACCCCACGCGCACAAGGGAACGCAAGGGCACGCGTTTATAATAGGGGGCAGCTACGGTAAGATAGGTGCGGTTTGCCTTTCGGCGAAAGCCGCCCTAAAGTCGGGGTGCGGACTGGTAACGGCCTATTTGCCCAAATGCGGCTACGAAGTGATACAAAGCTATTTCCCCGAAGCTATGGCGGTTACAGATGGCAATACTCACATACAAAAAATCAGCTTTGATGGAGCCCCGAAGGCTATCGGGCTGGGGCCGGGGATAGGGCAACACCCCGAAACGCAACAGGCTGTACTCAACTTCCTGAAACTGCAAACCAAGCCTCTAGTGATAGATGCCGATGCGCTTAATATTTTGGCACAAAATAAAGAGGCATTACAATACCTGCCTGAAAATACCATACTTACCCCGCATCCGAAAGAGCTGGAGCGCCTTATGGGTAGCTGGGATAACGACTTTGACAAGCTGGATAAAATGAAGGCTTTCAGTTCCCGTTACGGTGTGGTATTGGTGGCAAAAGATGCGCATACACTTATTGTTTACGGAGAGTCAGTTTACGTAAATGCTACCGGAAATGCAGCACTTGCCACGGGCGGCAGCGGTGATTGCCTTACCGGTATTATTACCGGGCTGCTTGCCCAAGGATACCCTCCGGCAGATGCCGCCATAGTTGGGGTGTACCTGCATGGGTTAACCGCAGATATAGGGGTAAAAGAAACCGGCACACAGGCGTTTACCGCGAGCGACATACTGCATTATTTAGGAAAAGCATATTTAAAAATAGAATCAGAGTGCAGGCAAAAATGAAATATTGACAAAAATCTTGTTTTTTAATTGAAGATTAGTGAATTTTGGGCTTTCAAAAAAAATCCGTACCTGATGGACAATATACATTATATCAGCAGTGATATTTTATCCCTTGAAACCGTAAATACCATTGTTTCTGAACATAAAAAGCTGGCTCTAAGCGAGGAAGCACGTGCAAATATAGAAAAATGCCGTATGTACCTTGATAAGAAGATGGAAACCCAGGATGTGCCCATTTACGGCATAAACACCGGGTTTGGGGCGTTGTATAATGTAAAAATTGATACCGATAACCTTTCTAAACTTCAGGAAAACCTGGTAAAATCGCACGCGTGCGGCACCGGGGATGTGGTTCCTGAAGATATTGTAAAACTAATGCTGCTGCTAAAAATACAGTCGCTTAGTTATGGTAACAGCGGTGTGCAACTTGCTACGGTAGAGCGTTTAATTGACTTTTATAATAACGATATTTTCCCGGTGGTGTACACGCAGGGTTCGCTTGGTGCATCGGGTGATTTATCGCCACTGGCACACCTGTCGCTTCCGCTGATAGGTGAGGGTGAGGTATTTGCTGATGGTTTCCGCCAGCCCGCACACAAAGTACTTGCCAGCTTCGGTTGGGAGCCCATAATCCTTAAAAGTAAAGAAGGCCTTGCCCTGCTAAACGGCACACAGTTTATGAGTGCCTATGGCGTGCACGTATTGTTAAGGGCTATTAAATATTCTTACCTGGCCGATGTTATTGGTGCTATTTCTTTGGAAGGGTTTGATGGGCGCATAGAGCCGTTTAATGAGCATATACATATAGTACGTCCGCATAAAGGGCAAATTGTTACCGCACGCCGTATGAACGAGCTGCTGGAGGATAGCCAAATTATAGCCCAGCCAAAAAAACACGTTCAGGATCCGTATAGTTTCCGTTGTATACCACAGGTACACGGCGCTACCAAAGACACTATTGATTACGTTAAAAAAGTATTCCGTACCGAAATAAACTCAGTTACAGACAATCCTAATATTTTTGTAGAAAGCGACGAAATTATTTCCGGGGGTAACTTCCATGGGCAGCCGCTTGCCCTTACGTTGGACTTTTTAGGTATAGCCCTTGCCGAACTTGGTAGTATATCAGAACGCCGTACCTACCAGCTTATTAGTGGGCTTCGTGGTTTGCCGCCGTTCCTGGTAAGTAACCCGGGGCTTAACTCCGGCTTTATGATTCCGCAGTACACCGCCGCCAGCATCGTTAGCCAAAACAAACAACTGGCTACACCGGCCAGCGTAGACAGCATAGTATCGAGCAACGGGCAGGAAGACCACGTGAGCATGGGGGCTAATGCAGCCACAAAAACACTAAGGATAATGGAAAACCTGGAGCGTATCCTTGCCATTGAGCTTATGAATGCATCTCAGGCACTGGAATTCCGCAGGCCGCTAAAATCAAGCGACTTTTTAGAAACGTTTGTGGGCTCATACAGGGAAGAGGTTCCGTTTGTAACCGAAGACAGGATACTGCATTATGATATTGAAAATACAGTAGCATTTTTACACAACCTTCAAATAGATGAGGTGGTTTACGAATAGCTTCAGACTATAAATTTTAACTACCCGAAATAATAGAAGTGCTACTCCGATAGGAATAGCACTTCTATTATTTTAGCCGAGAACGTACTGGCTACGGTTTCTATAAATTGCATAAAGTCAGCAGGAGATTGTTCATCTGCCGTATCTGAAATGATGCGGATTACCGTAACGGGTACATCATGCTCATAGCACACCTGTGCTACAGCGGCACCTTCCATTTCTACGCATTGTATCGTGGGCAGTTTTGTTAGCAGTTCCTGCTTTTCTGCGGCAGTGGCAAAAAAACGGTCGCCACTGGCTATATCTCCCACTATTATTTTAGGCGAATAACCCGGCACAGCATAGCGTTTTATAAGCCGTTCAATACTGTTATGGGCTTTTGCATTAAAAACAGCATCGGCATCCAGGAATTTTTTGCCCAAAAGCGGAATCTGGAATTGCTCCATGAGCGGGCGTGCATCCATATCATGCTGAATCAGCCGGCTTGCTACAACAACATCGCCTATGTTAAGCTCTGTTGCTATACCGCCCGCTACGCCCATAAAAATAATGCGGCTTACTTTAAATTCGTTTATCAGCGTGGCGGCAGTAGCTGCTGCGGCTACTTTGCCCCAGCGCGAAAACACCAGTACCACACGTACGCCGTTTATAGTGCCGTGGGTATATATGCGCCTCCCTATGGTAACTTCAAGCGGGTTTTGTATAAGGGGAATAATACCGTTTATCTCCTGGGGCATAGCGCCCATAATACCTATGATGTTTTCCATTTACCGGGCTATTTTAATGTTAAAACGCATTGAAAATTCAGCATTTATATATACTTCTATGTAGCGTGTGTTTGCATTATTTACAACGTAATCAAACTGATAGCTGTTCCCGTTCCTTTTAAACAGTGTCTCGGGTGTTTTTAGGCTTTCTTCGGAGAGGTATTTTTCTGTGTCGTTATTATTCAGCGATAGCACTTTCAATCGTTTTGTATTGCTACTTAAGTATATGGAGTGTATGTCCTTGTCATATTCAAATGTAAAAGTAATCGTTTCTCCTAAGTGCGCTTCTACAACACCTGATGTCGGGTAAAGCACAGTAAGGCTGCTTAGGCAATTTTTTTTGATATAGGGATTGTTTTTGTACCTCTCTACAGGATAATTTGATACACCTGGGTTAGTTTTATCGGCTGGATAATGATCCATACAGAATTTTTCGGTAGGCGTAAGCCAGTAGAAATCATCCAGTTTTTTTGTAAAATCCTTTAATTTTCCTTTTTTATTTTCAGAGCACGTGCCTGCTGCCCAAGTAACATCTACAAAATAATAGTTGCTATTTAGTATAATGCCATTCCATGCGTGGTCCAGTACGCCCATACGCCCTACATCACCCGGTCCTGTTTTTACGTATCCGGAAACCATATCGGTTTGCAGTCCTGCATAGTCGCACATCCTTTTAAACAACATAGTATACCCTTCGCATACGGCTTTGCCTCGTCGTAAAACCCGGTCGGTATAGTCTATTTTCCATTGGGCTACAATATCGCTGTAGTTTTTGCCCTTTTTAGGCTTGGGTCTTTTTGGCAATTTGTTCTTATTAAACGCTTTATAGTCGTAGGCTATATTGTCTGTTATCCATATAAACACCGCGCGTGCCTTTTCTGTTTCGGTTGTGCAGTTTTCAGTAAGCTGACTTACCAGCAATTTTAGGTCGCCATTATAGGTTTTTGTACGGGCTATGCTGTCAGCTACTTTATAAGCGTTTTTTTGAGTGTTAGTATTAGTTATATCGGGCTGCGCAAAGCAGCTAAAGGTAAAAAAAAGCAGTAGTTGAATAAAGTAGCTACGCATGGCTACTTGATTTCTAACGCCGCAAACGACGATTTTCTTAAATCGAACAAGAATCTGTACCTTACATTTAAGGTGTCTATGGGGGTGTGAGAATAAACCTGTGCAAATTGCTTTCCGTTAATCATGTCAAAAGAAAAACCGTCATCGACTATGGTGTCTATTTTAGCAAAGACATTTTTGTTTTTTTCTAAAATTAGTCTTTGAAAATTGTTATAGCCATCTTCTGTAAAATATTTTGGGTCTAAAGCATCATGTAAGCTTTTATAGTCGCCTTTTTTAATATACTCAAGTATTACATGCCCCCTTTTTATATAAGTTTCGGCGTCTTTCAGTTTAGCCATTTTAAAATCTGAGGTTTCGCTTCTCCCTTTTAGGTTAATCGTAACTCTTATCACATCTTTGTCTTTACGCTGCTCATTACTAAGGTTGTTGTAAAGCAGCTGTGCACAATGTGATGCTACACGTCTTATTGTATAGTCAAATGGTATATTAACATTGTTTACTGTTATGGTATATGCATTCGTTTCGTCGTTGGTAAAAAATCCGGTAGAGTTGCTTACCAGTACATTTTGTGTGCCGCAGTAGGTTGCTATTTGTTTACTGGCTTCGGTAAGATTGTTGTAGTCAGCTGTATTGCATGATGTAAGGCTAAGTAATAAAATAATGGCCTGAGAAAATTTTAAAAATGATTTCATTAGGTGTGTTTGGTTTTAATTGTTTTGCAAAAGTAATTGATGATGATCTAACAACCGCATACACCATAAATGGTTTTGGTTAAGGTTTTTCCTGTTTTAGGCTTAATTGTAATGGTACCTTTCATTTCTTTGTATTCTAAATCAGTTGTGCGGATAATTTTAGCTTTAATTTCCACTTCGTACCCGCTCCCAGCACTTTTAAATTTTGTAAGGCTATTCGAGTTGGCGTGTTCGGTTTCGGTAAGTCTGATCATTTTGCCATTAACCTTAATGAAAGATGTTGCTCGAAGGTCATTTGCATAGTTGTATTTTTCTTTTGCATAAGAAACAGAATCTTCTGCGAAGGTGCAAGAACAGCCATCTATTTCCGGCGGTAAATCAGTGAACGTGTTTACGGTAAATGTTTCAGGTTTTTGTGCTTCGGCTTTTTCTTTGGCGCAGCTAATGAAGATTAGGCTGCTACAAACCAAGGTAAGGAACTTTTTCATTGGGTTAGTTTTTTGCTAAAATAAAAAAGCTGCCTTTACAAGCAGCTCTTCTTCCATTAAATTATTTCTTATACCTGTTCGACGTGCTCTTTTTTCGGGTCGTAGCCAAAGAGGTGATTTTGCTTTATCATTTCAGAAATACCTGCAGGTAGCATATGTTCCCAGCCTGTTTTTCCTTTGCCTATAAGTTTTAGTACTTCCCGGCTAAAGATATCCAGCAGCTGCTCATCTACATTAGGTATGTCTATAACCTTACCATTAAACTTAAAGAATTTGTACAGCTCCTTCATCCTGGGGTGTACCATAAGGTTTTCAGAGTTTACAACATTGCCTTCCTCATCTTTCATAGGGTACAGGTACACTTTAAGGTCGCGGTAGAAAAGCTTACCAAAAGCCTCTAGTATACCGCCGCTTAGGTGGCGGTAGTACTTTTCGTCAAAAATATCTACAAGGTTGCTTACGCCCATGGCAAGCCCCATACGTGCTTTAGTGTATGCGCTAAAGTATTCTACTACACGATAAAATTCCTGAAAGTTAGATATCATTACCGTTTGCCCCATAGAGCAAAGCAACTCGGCACGGTCCAGGAAGTCGCGCTCGTCGATTTCACCTTCGCTGCGTAGGTTGCTTAGTGTGATTTCAAAAATTACAAGCGTTTTATCTTTATCTACTTTGTTCTCTTCTAAAAACATTTGGTATGATTTCTCATACATATCAATGTTTACCTTAGTTACCGGGCGGAAACTACCCCTAAGCGCCAGTATGTTTTTCTTATACAGCACTGCGGCAGGCAGTACGTTGTGCCCTTGAGGGTCAAACATTACCGCGTCGGTCATGCCGTTTTTAACCAGCTGAAGGCTCATAAGCCTGTTATCTACATCGGCAAAGCGCGGCCCACTAAAGTTAATGGTGTCTATTTCCAGCTGGTCTTTGTCCAGGTGGTCATATAGGTAGCGCAGTAACTTTTTAGGATCGTTATATTTGTAAAATGCACCGTATATAAGATTAACGCCCAGTATGCCCAGTGTTTCCTGTTGCAGGCGGGCATCGGTTTCCTTAAAACGTATGTGCAGGGTAATTTCGTTATAATCTTCGTCTGGCTCTATCTGGTATTTAATACCCACCCATCCGTGGCCTTTAAACTGTTTAGCAAAATCTATGGTAGCTACAGTGTTTGCGTAACTAAAGAAAACCTTGTTAGGGTGTTTTTCGCGGTTAAGGCGTTCTTCAATAATTTTTACCTCATGGGTAAGCATTTTCTTCAGCCTGCTTTCAGTAACGTAGCGTCCGTCTGTTTCTATGCCGTAAATAGCATCTGAAAAGTCCTTGTCGTAAGCAGACATGGCTTTTGCTATAGTGCCCGAAGACCCGCCTGCGCGGAAAAAGTGCCTTACGGTTTCCTGACCTGCGCCAATTTCGGCAAAAGTGCCGTAAATGTTCTCGTTGAGGTTGATACGTAGCGCTTTATCTTTAATGGAAGGAACCAGGGCAATTTCTCGGTCGCCTTTTACTTTATTGT
>JAAXJD010000013.1 GCA_012270005.1 Flavobacterium sp.
GCCTGTTAGTGACTCTAAAAAATGTGTTTAGTCATGAGAATTTCTTTTGGAAAAAATTATGCGAAGCGAAGCGGAGCAAACCACAACAGGAAGCAGGAAACGAGAAAAGCGAACGTAACAAAATGTAAAACTTTTAAAACAGGACGATTATGAACATTATCGGAAGACTGACAAAAAATGCGGAAGTACGCACATTGTCGAACGAAAAACAGGTAGTAAACTTTTCAGTAGCGACCAATGAAAGCTACAAAAACAAGCAAGGTGAACGAATAGAGCAAACAACCTATTTCGATTGTGCCTATTGGATTTCTGCAAACGTGGCAAGCCTACTCACAAAAGGCACTTTGGTAGAACTCACAGGCAGAATAAGCACAAGGGCGTGGATAGGCAAAAACGGCGAAGCACATTCGGGGCTGAACTTTCATACCTCTCAAATCAAACTGCACGGAGGTAGTAAGAGAGCCGAAACCATACAGGCTACTGCACAAGCCGAGAACAACAGCTTTACTGCACAGGGAGCAGATGACGACCTCCCATTCTAACAACGAGTATTCAATCATTTTTTAAACATCAAATTTTAAGCATTATGGCACATAATATCAATTTCAACGAGAGAACAGGACGTTATTCATTTTTTAGCGTACAACAAAAAGCGTGGCACGGTTTAGGTCAAATCGTAGAACAATACCCGACAAGTGAGGAAGCAATCAAATACGCAGGGTTAGATTACGAAGTCGTAAAATCCCCACTATTTACCAAAGGTTCGGGCATTATCGAAACCACCAACGGCATAGAGATAGACAGTAGCGAATTAGAAGTACCTAACTATTTCGCCAACATACGCACCGATAACAATGCAGTATTGGGCGTAGTCGGTAAGGATTACCATATCGTACAAAACCGTGAAGCCTTTAATTTCTTTGATGCCATTGTAGGCGGTGGCGAGGGCATTCTGTACGAAACCGCAGGAGCGTTAGGCAACGGAGAACGTGTTTTTATCACAGCCAAATTGCCCGACTATATCCGTGTAGGCAATGGCGATGATGTTACGGAAAAGTACATTTTCCTAACCACTTCGCACGATGGTAGCGGAAGTATCACAGCCGCATTTACGCCTATCCGTATTGTATGCCAAAACACGCTGAATGCTTCGTTACGCAGTATGACCAATGTAGTCCGTATCAAGCACACTTCGGGAGCAAAACAACGTATCGAGAACGCTCACAAGATTATGGGACTTGCCAACACATTGAGCAACCAATTAGAGGGCATTTTCAACGAATGGGCAAAAGTAAAGGTAACAGACCGAGAAGTAAGAAAGCTAATACAGTTGGCACTTTGCCCAAATAAGGAAACGCTTGACCTAATCAAAAAAGGTGCGGAAGATGAAATTTCCACCGTGTTCAAAAATGTCGTTGAGGATGCTTTTGCGTATGCTATGATAAGCGACACCCAACAAATGGACACTACCAAAGGTACGTTGTTCGGAGCGTACAATTCTGTGACAGGCTACTATCAGAATGTAAGGAGTTACAAGAATGACGAAGCCAAGTTGCAGAGCATTGTATTGGGTGGTACTGCCCAACTCAAATCGCAGAAAGCATTTGAACTATGTACTGCATTTGCTCTGGACGGTGCGGAAATCCTAAACCTTAATTAGATAACCACAGGCTACCGCCTTAATCGGTGGTAGCCTATTATAAACAACAGCTATGACAATGGAAACCTATAAAGCAACGCTGAAACACGACACAGGCAAAGTAACGCTGACAGTAGTATCACTTAGCGGAAAGCAGAGAGCAATACAGCAGATAACAGCCGTAGAGGGTTGTCCCGAATGTGCCATTGTGGATATAGTAAAGATTGATAACGATACAAAACAGCAGAATATGAAAGCAAAAACCATAGACGAAGCCAAAAGTATGGCTAAAGAAAAAAGCCTTGAAACGCAATACAGGGATGAAGCTATATACATCATCTATTGCAACAGAACAGAGTATTTCTATGTAGATACCGACAGCCTAATACGGCTTTGGGAACGGCTTATAGGCTACTATGAAAATGGAAAATACACCGATGCTGAAACTAATTCATAACACTTAAAGCAGATACAATGGAAACGACAGCAATAGCCACAAAGTTTGTACGCTACGATGTTCCCGAATTGGAAACCCTGCAAAATGCAAAGGTTTACCTACTAAGGGAAAAACTGAACAAAAGCGACAAGTTGAGCCGAGCAGAAAAAAATTGGCTTGCGGAAGCAGTAAACCGAAATGCCTACTTCAAAAGAGCCGTACCCCTTATGGGTTATCGCTTCGGGTTTGAGGATATTTTGAAAACCTATGTAGTGAAGCAGTACGGCAGTTGGGCAGAATACAACGCCCCCGACAAAACAAGCCTTAGAAGTATTGTTTACGGCAGGATTGACCAAATAGCGGAAATCACTAAATAAGAATTAGAACAGGTATGAAAATAACGGATTTGAACGGTTACGAAATTGAAGTAACCGACCTAAAAGAAGCTATCTGTATTGCCAAACGAAATACAGGGTATAGCCACGAGGACAAAAGTTTTTCAGACTTCGATAAAAGGCAAAATGCCTATTGGATGGACATATACGAGAAACTAAAAGCAATCAAAAAACGGTTAAACAACAATTAAAATCAAAGAACGATGAACACAAATTTTTTCAATCAGATACAGCAGTTGGACTTTACAGGAGTATTGCAACTGAACATTTCAAAAGGAATAGAAAGCAACCTAATCGTAACAGTATTGCTCAATAACGAACAATGCGGAGATAGTGCCAAAAACCTTATTCCCCCATTGACATTTAACGCCACACCCCAAGAGTTTGACGAGGGATTTTTTGAACAGATTACCACACCTATACAAAAGGTATCGGGCTTAATGGTGGATATGGAAAAATTCTTAAAGCAATTGGAAGAAGTTAAAAAGCAATCGGCAATCGAGAAAGAAAAAGCAGAAAAGGAGAAAAAGGAAAAAGAAGCCAAAGACAAGAAATTTAAAGATGCTATGGTAAAGGCTGACGAGTTGGAGAAAGAGGGCAAGTTCCGCGAAGCGTGGATGAAAGTACCCGATATAACGGAGTTTCCCGAAAAAGCGGACGAGATACGCAAACGCAAAACTTCATTGTCCGACAAGTTCGCAACACCGAGCCTTTTCGGAGCAATGGAAGAAGCTACACCCGAACCGCCAAAGGTGGAAGAAGTTACTGCCGATTATCCTATTGATGAAGCGGACGAGGAAGAATAAAAGTGTTAACCCCAAAATTAGAAAGTTATGTTATTAGCAACGCAATTAGAACGAGTTTTCATACTCAAAGACAAAGGACAGGACATCAGACTGACCGACCCAGAGCCACGTTGGAGCGTGGAAGCCGTAATGAATTTTTACGCCAATATGTACCCGATTTTGACAACGGCAAAAGCATCTGCACCACAGATAAAAGACGATGCGGTAGAGTACAAATTTGAGAGCGTAATGGGTACGAAAGGTTAAACCAAAATTTTAAAACGATGAATTATGCAACGCAACATCATATCGGGAACAATCAATATACCCGAACAGAAACGACAACAGCAGTTACACCGACAGTTGGGCGAGTTCGCAAATTGGCTACAAAGACCAAAGGACGCAAACCAAGTGCAGAAAGACAAGCAGAAATCCGTACCGATAGCAATGCTACCAATGGTATTCTAAAGTGTACGTTTCTGCCTAAACTGAAAACAGCACAATCCGTACAGGCTTGTCAGAAAACGGAGAGGGATTTTTACAAGTCCCTTTCCCGACTTGCCGAGCATTACAGCATTGAACCGATGCAAACCCAAGATTTTGAGTTTCCATACAATGTAGTATTATCTATGTGGGATATGGAAACCAAAGTAAAACGTACCAACATAAATTGGGACAGTTTCAAATTGGTACAGGATAGTAAGAAAACCTTTTTTGTAAGTGAGGAAAGGTATAATGTAGGTACAACCTTGTATTATATTCCTATTGCACCACTCTTTAAAATGCTCAAAGACCCGAAGCGTAAAAAGACCGCACAGCTACTTGTATCGGTATGCAGTTATCTGTACCATATTGCCGATGTGCCGTATTACAGGCAGGAAGACAGCTATTTGTATTGGTTGTATGAAACGCATAAAGATTGGGTAGAACAGGACGAGGAAACGGACGAAACAGAAACATATAGAAGTGAGTTGAGAAATGCCGAATATATTGGCGACAGGATAGAACAAAAGTTATTTAACCGAAGCAATCTAAAGATATTTGAACAGCGTTTGAACCGATTTAAAAGCCTTGACACGTTCGACAGGGAATGTTGGCAGGTAGCGTGTAATGCGTTTGCCCTTTGTACTGAATATCCGAAAGCAACTTTTTTTAGAAACGCACCATTGCCCGAAGAAGACCCTTATGACGATGATTACGAAACCGAAGCAATCGGAATGGAAAAGTACATTTCATTTATCGCAGATACCAAAGGTTGGCTATATGAAAGCCTTTCCGAAAGCATCAACAATGAGTTCAACGAATACGGAAAAATGGAAGAGCCGACCATTTGCAAAGCATTTGACGGCAGTAAAATAACACAAGGCAACCTTGATTTTGAAAATCGCCTGTTTGAATTGTTGGATGACCTTTCTTACTTATTATATAACTATAAAACAACAGAAAAATGAACACCGTAAACGACATAACCAAAGATTTCGGCACATTATACTATCCAAAATCCGCTTTGGTTTTCTATGAAACCAAAGGAACAGATACAGCAATGTACGTGGAGCATTTCGATATGGATAGCAACGGAACGCCTATCAATGCCCACCCATTGACCGTAAAAGAAGCCAACGTATTGGCAAAGGCGTTACAGACCGATGAAGAAAAGAACACAGCCTTTTTAAAGTCAAAGGGAATATTGCCTACAAACATTCTGCATATCAATCCAAATGCTGAAAAAGGTATAGTATTATGGTACACCAAAGCACAGCAAAGACAACTGTATTTTGTGGATAGTTTGGGCATATCCAACGGAATGGCACAAGTACCGCCAATGCTTTGGTTAGCGAGCAAAAGCAGTCTTACTGTATTTGCTTTGGCAAGCGACAGAAGACCCACCGAGAAAACGCCATTGCATTACGCACCTTTCTTCAATATCTACGAAAAGGGCAATGTATGTATGGGTACTGTTAGTATTGATATTAAAAATTCGGCTTCGGTTGAGGAATTTACACAGGCGTGGGAACATTATTTTTTTAATTCCTATTTCAGCCATTCATTATGCGAGAACCTCACGAAAAAAAACATTGTAAACCTTTGGAAAGACCTTATCAATACTGATAAACCTTTTCCGAAAGAAGTATTAAAAAAGAATAACAAAACCCTTAAAAATCTATTGTGATGAATACAGCAAAAACAGCAATCCATTTTACGGACAATTATCTGCTCAATCCGACAAACCCAATTTCGGTAAACCTTATCGGGGCAGGTGGCACAGGCTCAAAAGTATTGACCGCTTTAATGGAAATAAACGAGAGCTTGATAGCGTTGGGACACGCAGGGTTGCAAGTCCGCCTTTGGGATGATGATGTTATCACGAGTGCCAATTTAGGCAGACAGCGTTTTTTTGAAAGTGAAACAGGATTGTACAAATCGGTTGCATTGATAAACCGTATCAATCGTTGCATCGGTACAAATTGGAAAGCCGAAACGGTAAAATTTGAAAAGGACAAGTTTGGTAGAATACCCGAAAAAGCAAGGGCAATCATTACTATTACTTGTGTGGACAATGTACAGGCGAGGTTTGGCGTTGCTGAAATTCTTAAAGAAATAAGTTACCGCAGACACTACCAAGATGAGCCGAAATATTGGTTGGATTTTGGCAACAGCCAAGATACAGGACAAGTGCTACTATCTACTATCGGAGAGATAAAGCAACCCAATTCAGAGAAATACCAAACGGTGGCAAGCCTGCCATTTGTTACCGATGAATTTGGCGAATTGCTGAAGCAATCCGAACAAGAGGATAACACGCCAAGTTGCTCACTTGCCGAAGCGTTGGAACACCAGGACTTGTTTATCAATTCCTCATTAACCCAAATGGGTTGTTCTTTGCTGTGGAACTTATTTCGCAGGGGAATGACTGAATACAAAGGATTTTTTCACAATCTGAAAGATTTCCGCACCCACCCGATAAAAGTCGCCTGACCCGAAAAGTCGGGCGGCAAAAAGACAGATCCTCCCGATGGTCGGGACAGTCTTTTTGCATCAAATCGGTGCAACCCCTTTGTCAAAATGCACCGCTACACAATTTCCTTTCTCTACCTTTTACCAAACAGGTTGCGACATTATTGTGTGGGATATTCATTATCCCAATGATTAGGTATGCAATGACTTCTTTTCTTTTCACATAAGCGACCAAAGAAAAGAAGCAAAAGAACGCCGCTTGATTAGAACAGATATTTTATACTATTATAATCGGAACGTTACTTATTACTGAAATATTCCTGTGCAATTTCCGCTACTCCCACACTAAAATATCTACCGCCATTGGTAACAACATCAATAGCTTTTTTAAAATCGTCCGTATCGCTACCAATGAGCAAATAACCTGTAAAACCAATTTCCAAAAGAGGTTTTACGGCTTTTTCTGCATCAATATCATTATGTGCAATCAGGTTAATGGTTGGATATTGTGTTCTCAATTCTTGAAGCTGTGCCAGCACATTCTTATTGTAAAAATCAAGGTCAATAATACAAATGTTGGGAAGTGTTTTTAATGCTGGTAATTGAGATAGTCCGTCTTCAATGTTTTCAGAACGGAACAATACTTCAATTCCTGAAGCAACGAGGTCGTTGCAGGTCAAATCCAAAATCGGGCTTTTATCATTGATAAAGGCGAGGGCAATTTTTTGTTGTGCTGTACCAGTTTCCATATCATTACTTTTTTGAGTTGATGTAGCCCTGCACAAAAAAAAGAAGCGCAGGCAACCACACTTACCGATACTGAGGCACTGGTACGCCTTAATCCCCGAATAAGCGAGCGCCCACGCCTATGACGTGAGCGTTCTTACTTATTGTCTTGGGGATACAAAAAATTACCAGTTTTCAGTACCAAGACCTAAAGCAAAAACACTTTAAGTATTGTTATATTTTACATAGCAAATATACTAAAGTCCTTCCGTTGAAACATAGTCAGAACCAAATTAATTAGAAGCAATGTCTGTCATTGGTTATATAGTTCTGTTCTAAGACGGTCAGAATATCCGTTTCCTTATAAATAATCTTACCCCCAATTTGTATATACGGCAGGATATTATCGTCACGGTATTGCTGTAAAGTCCGTTTACTGATATGTAACAGCCTACACACATCTTCGCCCGACAAGTATATTTCTCCGTTCATTACAGGACGGTAATTTTTTAATATTTCTTCAATACGGTTTCTCAACTGCATTATCATTTCCTGATGGGCGATGATTTCTTCCGTTTCATTCGTCAGTAAATCCATTGTCGTTGGTATTGTACGGCTGTCCGGCTTCGAGTAAAGCCTGTACGTCCGAGCGTTTATAATAATTCTTGCGGTTCAGTTTGGAATATGGTAATAAGCCTTTGTCCTTGTAGGTCTGCAAAGTCCGTTTGGTAATGTTCATCATCAAACACACTTCCTGGTTAT
>JAAXJD010000171.1 GCA_012270005.1 Flavobacterium sp.
TTGAGGGTTCAGGTACTATCAATTGAAGGCGGACGTGGCGGTCAGCTACAGGCAGTACGATTGTGCCATAAGACATTACGGCAGTTTCTGGATTTTTCATTTTATTAAAAGTTTTAATTTGGTTGCTGGATGCGGAAGAAGCCTTTTCTTGAGCAGTTAAGCCAAACACGTTAGGCACGACGCAGCGATCCAGATAACTGCTTTTGATTTAAGTTTTGAAGCCGCGGGGTACAGTCCGGACTGATTTTGTTTTTGAGTCATAGGTATTAAAGTTGTCATGATACATTGATATTTAATTACATGACAAAGTTCCATAAGTAACCATGCTGTATCATAACTGAACCGCGGTCATGCCTTACCAAAATGGAGTGCCCTGCCGACCGCAAATTGAGATGAAACTGCGAACACGTCCAGGCAGCAACCATTCGTCCAGAGTATTTGGGAATAGACAAAAAAAAATACGGCCGTGGCCATATTCGAGTGTTATGGTTAGTGTGTATTGTTGTCAGTTAAAGGCCTGTCGGAATTCAACCGGCGAGACTTTTGCTTTCATCTTGAAAAAACGGCTGAAAGACTGCGGATGCTCAAACCCAAGGTCAAAAGCGATTTCCGCAATAGTCAATGAAGTCAGCGAAAGTTTCTCTTTTGCTTTTTCGACGAGTTTGTTGTGGATGTGCTGTTGGGCATTCATCCCGGTCAAGGCTCGCAGCATGTCACTTAGGTAGCTTGATGTAACATGAAGCTGGTCCGACAGGAACTGTACCGTCGGAATACCGTGGCTCGCTGTCTTTTCATTTTGGAAGTAATCATCCAGCAGAACTTCGAGGCGCTCAAGCATATCATTGCTGACAATTTTGCGGGTAATGAACTGGCGTTTATAGAACCTGTTAGCATAATTCAACAGCAATTCAATTTGCGAAATGACCACTTCCTGGCTGAACTCGTCAATCCTGCTGTTGAGCTCCTGTTCGATGATGTGAAAGACCGACAGGATAATCGCTTTTTCGCTTTCAGACAGATGCAGCGCTTCATTGGTTCCGTAGCTGAAATAACCATACTGCTTGACCTTTCGGGCGAGTGGATAGCCATGCAGAAAATCAGGGTGGATCAGCATCGTGTAATACGACAAATCTTCTGTATCCTCATCACCATCACTTCCGATGACCTGGTTGGGGGAGGCGAACAATAAGCCTCCTTCATCAAAATCATAATAGCCCTGCCCGTAGCGTACTTTTCCACTTAATGCTGTCTTGAATGAAATTTTGTAAAAATTCAATACATGTGCGCCCGATGGCCGGGTGGAACTTCTCAGGTCCTGCGCATTTAAAAGGCTAATAAGCGGATGTTGCGGTGCCGGCAGCCCGAGTGCCCTGTGAATGGCGGTAATCGATTCGAAATCTTCGCTGTTGCGGTCTTCTTTTTTCATAATAAGGGTAATTAAGAATACTGTATCCCCAGCATTAGAACAAAGATAAATACATAGCAATCAATGTCCTTAACCTAAATGAGTATTATGCTAACCTAAATAAAGAATACCCAACTTTAAAGTCGGTAATTGTACAGATAAATAATTGTGGCACAATCATGGCACAAGGTTAATTAAAAATTTGAAGGCCTGTAAGTCAGTGAGATAAAATTTATGTTCGAATATATTCCCCTCTATAAACTGTTGCGGAAGCTACAATTACTATTGTTTTGAGTATATGTAGAGTACCTTTTGCAATACATATCATTAAGTAATTTTTTCACCTAAAAAAAATACAGCAGGACTTAATGTAAATATAGAACAAAAGGGCAGTATATGTTAATTTTGTGATGTAGGATTAATGATGGGGGCAGCAAAATTATAAATAACTGTGAAGATTAAATGCTTACTTATATTGATGACAAGGGTATAGAATTATAATATATTACATAAATTGAAAAAGGAAATGAACAAAGCGAAAAATGGTGAATCAAAGATTTGGGAGCCATTCATCCCTTTTTTTGTCCGCAGGGAAGTGCCTGCAAAAACGATCCTATTAGAAGAGGGACAAATTTCAAAAACAATGTTTTTTATAGAGGAAGGTTGTCTACGAATATGTGTAAATAGTGATGGAAAGGATACTACTACTCAATTTTTTTTTGAAGGCGATAGCGTTTCTTCCATAGAAAGTTTCAGGACGAATAGTCCGAGCCTGTATAGTATAGAGAGTATTGAGCCGTGCGTTTTGCAGACCATTTCGCAAAAAGATTTTCATAATCTTATTGAAAGCATGCCTGAATTAAAGATACAGATGGAGGAGCATTTATTCAAAAGACTTTTTCAAGCTCAGCAGTTGTTCTATTCATTCCTGAAAAATTCTCCTCAAGAGCGTTATAGGGATTTAATCAATCAACACCCGCGTATTATCCAGCGCGTACAACAGCATTATATTGCGTCCTATTTAGGCATTACCCCTGTTTCATTGAGCAGAATACGAAACAGGCAGTAGTTTGGATAAATTAATTACGTTGACCCCTCTTCACCAATTTTAATGACACTGCTAACTATTTGTAGACCAATAGAAATAGGGGTCAATCCTAAATCGGCAAAAGGGGTCAATCGAGTCCGGTTTATCCAGACTACCTCTCCGGCCACCACCTGCACGAACTGATTAAAAAATACGGCTATTTTGAATATGAAATCAATGAAGCGTTACACCTCTCGCCACAGGAAGAAACCGTGATATGGGATTTGTATTATAAAACCCGTACCGAATATGAAAACAACGAAGATGAGCTGAGCCGTGATATTATACTAAGCCATATCGATTCGATACTGAAATATTCTGACCGCTATTACAAGAGGCAGTTTATTAACCGCAGTACCAATGTATCGGGAACTACATTAAAAAAGTTTCAGGATTTACTGGCAAACTATTTTGAAACCATGCTGCACCAAAGTAAAGGCCTGCCTACGGTAAACTACCTCGCTGATAAGCTGAGCATATCGCCCCGCTACCTGAGCGATGTGCTAAAACAGGAAACCGGCAAAACAGCGCTGGACCACATACATATTTACCTTATAAAAGAGGCCAAAAACCTGCTACTGAGCAGCGATAATAACGTAGCGCAAATAGCCTACGACCTGGGTTTTGAAACCCCGTCATATTTTACAAGGCTATTTAAAAAAGTAGTGGGACACACACCTGTGCAGTACAAGCAGCAATATGGCGCGCAGGTGTAAATTCAGTATTAAAAAAACAAAAAAGATAAGCTGTTGTGGCTTATCTTTTTTGTTTAAGGCTGTTGCTTAACACCATTTATTTTAGCGTGTTTTTTATTACAGCCGCCGCCTGCAGTACTGCGGTTTTCACGGCCGGAACATTAGCAATAGGGTTTAGCAAGCCATAGTCGTGTATAAGGCCACTGTATCGTGTAAGGGTAACGGGTACACCTGCCTGGTCAAGCTTACGGGCATAGGCTTCGCCTTCGTCGCGCAGTACATCATTTTCGGCGGTTTGTACCAGTGCGGGTGGGAGGCCTTTAAGCTGTTCAAAACTTGCCTGCAGCGGCGATGCGTATATTTCTTTCCTTTTAGCGGTATCGGGCAGGTAGCTGTCCCAAAACCATTTCATCATGTTTTTAGTAAGGAACCTTCCATTTGCGTATGCGTTATAAGATGTTGTTTCAAAATTAGCATCGGTTACGGGCCATAGCAGTACCTGAAGCTTAATTGCCGGGCCTTTTTTGTCTTTTGCCATTAGGGCAATTACAGCCGACATATTACCGCCTACGCTGTTACCAACCACGGCAAGGTTTTTACCGTTTACACCTATTTCGCTGCCGTTTTTAGCAACCCATTCTGTTGCCGCATATATTTCGTTTATAGCGGTAGGGTACTTAGCCTCGGGCGATGGGCTATAGTCCGGAAATACGGCTACGGCACCGCTTTCTACCACAAGGTCGCGCACCAGCCTGCGATGTGTAGGGTAGTCGCCCAGTACCCATCCGCCACCGTGTATAAAAATAAACACCGGTGCATTAGTTTTAGCTCCTCTAGGTTTGGTAATGTGTATTTTTACCTTATAACCGTTTTGTGTTATTATCCTTTCAGACTCTTCAATGCCTGAATAATCAACCTCCACTGATTTTTGAGCACCTACCAGTACCTGGCGTGCCTCAGCGGGAGTCATTTGTTCCATAGGTTTACCACCACCTGAGTTAAGCGCTTTTAGAAAAGATTGTACTTCTTTAAAAACCTCAGGGTCGTTTTCGCCTTTATATGGCCTTTCCTGTGCCATTAGTACGTTAGCTGTTAGCAATACAAGTGCCACAACCGCGTGTTTTAAGTTCAAAGTTTTCATGGTTAAATCTTTTTGTATGTTGTTTTAATTAGTTAAGTGCGGGTGCAGCGGGAAAATCTACAGGGATTTCAGTTTGCGCATATACATAGTTTGTAAAGGTGCGCACGGTAATTATACCTATAAGGTCTATAAGGGCAGCTTCGGTATAACCGGCGGCAAAAAATGCCTCTTTAAGGTCGGCGTTGGCAGCACCTTTATTGTCGGCTATCGATTTGGCAAGTTGCAGCGCGGTTTCAAATTTTGCATCTGCAGAAAAACCTTTACGCATGGCTATGATTTCATCGGCTTTAAAACCTTTAAGGCCGGCAAGCATGGTGTGGGCAGCCAGACAGTAGTCACAGCTGTTAACCTGAGACACTACAAGGTTAATACCCTCGCGTTCTTTAACCGTAAAGGCGCTGTGGCTAAAGGCATCTTCAAATTCCAGTATACCTTTTAGCGCGTTTGCCGAATAGCCTATGGTAGCATAAAGGTTGGGCACTTTTCCCATTTTTTTAGAAATGGCTTCAAATAGTTGCTGCGATTGTTCGCTAACCTGTTCTTTTGCAGGGACGTTAATTACTTTCATGATTATTAATTTTTTTAATGTTATTGATTATCTCAATTTGATAAGGCAAAGTTAGGGCGCCTGTTTGCCGCAGGATGTTTCATTTTTCGGGAAGAATAGCACAGAATTACGTAAGCCAATTAAAATGTTGACTTGTTTCGTGAAAGATACAGCTGTGCCGATTGGCTCATGGTTATGAGCGCGCCGCCCAGTATTACCAGGTCTTTAATAACCAGCCTGCCACGGCCCGAGAGGAACGGGAAACCATAATCGGCATCGCCCAGGTTGGGCACCCAGCTTTCGGGTGTGGTAATAAGGAATGAGAGTGTGCCCAGCGTCATTAAAAACACCAGCAGGCTGCCCACCATGCTCCACAATGGGGCTACTTTGTGCAGGGCTACAAGAATGCCCACGCCAATTAAAAAGATGCCAAGCCCTTTAGAAAAACCATAAGTGTTATTGTCTACATGCCACTGGTGATTTTCGGCTATCAATTCGCCTTCTTTGTTTTGGTGGGTTTTATAATCTTCAGGGTGATTATAAAAGAAACTCATAAATGGGCTGTTTGCCACAAAGGGCACTATACCATCAGCCTCGTAGGTAAAAAACTTGAGGCTGCCTATCCATATAAAAACCACTACTATGGCAAAACGGGTTGTGTTTTTGGCCAGGGTTTCTAAATGGGCTATTTGTTTAACTAACTGTTTCATAATGTACTTTGTTATTGTTGATACAAAGTTACAGTGGGTATAAACCCTGAAACATGGACAAAAAAGGATATTACCTGTACAAATCTGCCACTATAGATATGCCTGTTTTATCTCTAAAGGTTTGGGGCGACTCATTAGTATGTTTTTTAAAAACGCGGCTAAAGTAAAACTCATCCTGAAAATTAAGCGCGTAGGCTATTTCCTTAATGGTTTTTCGGGTAAGGTGCAGCTGTTTTTTTGCTTCTACAATAAGGCGCTCAGTAATAAGCTGCGATGGTGTTTTCTTAAAATACTTTGTACACCTCTTAGTAAGTGTATTAGGTGCCATTATAAGTAAATCGGCATAATCAGAGGGTTTGCGCAGATTGAGGTAGTGGATTTCCAGCAGTTCTTTAAAGCGCTCCATTTCGTCATCGCGCTGGCTTACGTAGGCGGTACTGTCCAGCTCCCTGTTCTTAACCCTGCTCGATTTAGCCAGAAACAGTTGTAGTAACGATTTTAAAACAATATCTGATGGTTCGGGCATTGTAAACTCTTCGGTAAGCTGCTCCATGAGCTGGTTAAAGCCCTTATGGTCGGCGTCGCTAAGCTGTAAAGAAGGTTCTATATATATGTTGTTAAACAACAAGCCATTGCACGCCACTTCCTCACGGTGGTATTCCATACAGTAAAAATCGCCATGAAATTGTAACAATGTATATTGAGCGGCAATTATGTCTTATATATATATTAATTGCATGGGTGTAGCAAAAAACAGCATAGGACCACTAAATGGGAAAGCGCCAAAATCTGAATAGAATGTGCCCTGTCCCGCGTTTACAAAAATCATACTGTATTCGCTGAACCGTATTGGTGTACCCAAAATATTTTCGCCTGCATTGTACAGGCTTATTAGCTTGGTTCCCGTTCCAGATGTTAACTGCGCCATAAATGTGTTTGGTTTATATCGTCTAAACTAAGGCAAAGTTAATTTCATTTTCAATAGTTTGTAAATAAAAATTAGGAATAGAGCTACATTTAAGATTGGCCTTTTTTACAAAGTTGTTTTGGCCTTTTTAGCAAAGTAGCCAAACAATAATCTGCTTACCTTTGTATGAACAATTACGTTTTATAGCTATGATTAATCAAGATACATTTACCCCGGTTAGTTTTGCATGCCATGCTTCAGACTGGAAAGATGGCGAAGAGTTTGTTGCGCAGCACAGCCTTGGTCTTCTGGTTTCCGGCCAAATGGAGCTTGACTATGGCACTACCAAAAATGTGCTTACAGCAGGCGATGTATTCTTTATAAAAAAGAACCAACTGCTTAAGTTTAAAAAACTTAACGGTTCTGAAACCGATTTTAAAACTGTTACCCTCTTTTTTGATGATAATACGTTGCTTGACTTCGCCTCAGATTTTGGCTATAAGGCTGTAGGGACTGCAGGAAAGCCTGAAATGAAAAGCGTGGGGAATTATGAAACCATAAAAGTTTTTATGGAATCTCTTTTGGCTTACGAGGGTTTTTTGGAGAATGATGTAAAACTATCGCAGTTAAAACAGAAGGAAGCGTTATTGCTGCTCATGCAAAACGTGGCTATATGGCAGGATGTGGTGTTTGAGTTTACCCAGCTTGTAAAAGCTGACCTGAGTCCGTTCATGGAGCAAAACTTTTTGTTCAATGTGTCCTTAGAGCGGTTTGCCTACCTTACTGGGCGAAGCCTTACATCCTTTAAAAGAGATTTTAAAGAGGTCTATAATGAACCGCCCGCCCGCTGGATTTTAAAAAAACGCCTGGCCAGTGCTTATGAGCTGATTGTAAGCCAGCACAAAACGTCGGTAGAAATATACCTGGATTTGGGTTTTCAGGACCTGTCACACTTTTCTTATGTCTTTAAAAAACAGTATGGGGTAGCCCCAACTTTGATAGCTAAAAACAGCTAAATACCACATATTTTAATTTGATACACAGCTTGTAACGATAGACAATAATCTATGGCTAGGATAACTATTTTATAAACTCAATATATTTTAATGATGGATACATCTCATAA
>JAAXJD010000060.1 GCA_012270005.1 Flavobacterium sp.
GCCAAGCTCAAGAATAAAATCTTTCATTCGGTTTATAAGCCCTTTTTGTAAATCACCTTCGCTGTGCTGCTCGGGCAGATTAAGAAAATCAAAAACATAGCTGTCCTTAAAAACATTTTGGATATCTGTTTTAGAATTTTTCGGTATAATGGATTTAGGATTTTCGCTTGTCATCGCCCGTTCAAACAAGCTTGCAGATATTTGCCGATCAAGTTCGCGAACGCTGTAATTTTCCCTAATGCTCAATTTTAGATAGAACATTCGCTCTTCATCGGTATTACATCGCGAGAAAATTGTGCGGTGGTGCGTCCAACTTATTTTTGCCAAAATACTATCCCGTATATCTTGTGATTCAAATTGTTGCCTCACTGCGGCAACAATTGTATCTTCTTGATTTTTAAAACTTTGTAATTGTTGCCTCGCTGAGGCAACAATTACAGTATCATGATATATTTCATAAAATTTAACCATCCTATAAAGCGCAGTACGTGTGAAGCCTTTCAGTTCACTATGGTTCATTTGGAGGTAATCTGCAAGCTCACTTACAGTCTTGTCTCCCCATTCTGCTTTTTTAATTTTTATGGATATATACAAGCCTACATTCCAATATAAATTGATAAGTTCGGTATTTACTGTTTTTAAGGCATTGTTTCGTGCGTCTTTAATTAACTGTGCTATTTCTTTAAAATTATTTTCCATGATTTAGACCGTTTTAAGATGAGTATTTCCGTGAGATAGTGCAAGAAGTTCTTTTAATTCCTGTATTTCCTGCTGCATTTTGGATATGATATCCGGTGATGGTGGCTCGGGTGTGGTTTCTTTACTGCTCAGCCTCATTTGCAACTGCTTCATTTCCCTTCCAACCGATTGCTGTTCGGTTATGGCATATTCTTCGGTCTGTTTTACCGACTGATGTCCTAACAGTTCTTTCACCACATGAATAGGTACATCATTATTAAGTGTAACCGTGCTTCCAAAGGTGCGTCTGGCCTTGTGGGTGTTCAAGGTGCTTTCGATGCCACACAGGTCAGCTATTTCTTTCAAGTACGCATTCATCTTTTGGTTGGAGGTTACCGGTAGCACAGAATTACGTTCCAGGGATAGCTTATTGTTGTTGTAGTGTTGCATATTCGCTTTGGGTTTTTTTAATAGCGGGATATTGATATTGCTCCCGGTTTTCTGACGTTCGGTAATAATCCACATCTCGCCATCGATACCAAACTTAATATCTGACTTCTTCAGGTTAAAAGCATCAATATAGGCCAGCCCGGTATAGCACTGAAACACGAAAATATCCCGCACGGTAGAAAGGCGTGGGGTGGAAAAGGTATGGTTTTCCAATTGGGCAAGTTCATAGGAACTTAATGGCTTTTTAGGAACCTTGATTTTCTTCGCTTTAAAACGCTTAAAAGGATCAGTGGTTATGATTTCCTTGTCAATAGCAAGCAGAACAATCTTTTTGAAGTTGGTAATGTACTTTACTGCCGTGTTGTGGCTGATGTTCTTCACCGTTTTCAGGTAAAACTCATAATCCTTTACAAACTCAAAGTTGAGTTCGCGGAAATCCATATCATCCACATTGTACTTAAAGCGGAGGTATTCTTTAAGGTGCTTCTTAGCAACCTCAAAGCGTACGTGCGTACCAATGGCATATTCGCCTCTTTCTACTAAGGCTAATAATTCATCATTGTGCTTTTGGAACTCCTGTACAACCTTGCTCTGTGAGGCTGATTTGCCCATCACATAGTCCATAAGCTTTTCGCTGGTCACGGGCTTACCGGCATACATTAAATCGGTGCGGTACTGCTGGATTTTCATTTCCAGGGTTTCCAGAAAAAAATTCACCGTCCGTGCATCTTCTTTGTTACCAGTCGCACGTTCCTTGGACTGATCCCATCGGGTAGCATCCCACCGGCGGCGGGTAGAGGTTTCTTTTGGTACTCCGTCAACAGTAATCCTAAGATAGATTAACCGGTCGTTTGTCTCTTTTCGCGGGGTCTTCAGGAAGAAGGTTAACCCAAAACTTGTTGCTAACATAATTCAACATTTTAAAAATTAATAAAATTAGAATTATAGCGTCTGTAAATCAAGTCGTTAAGCAGGTTTACCGGTTGACAATCAAAGTGTTACACCATATTTTGTGGCACATTTTCAAAAATTTCTTTGGTGCCACAAAAAGTGCCACAAATTTTGGGCATTTTTGTAAATTTTGATAGTGCAGGAGGGTAAAATAAAAAAACCTGCAACTTCATAAAGTGCAGGTTTTCTGTGATTTAACTAACTTTATTCGAAAATAAAGCCTTGTAGTGGTGGGCGATGAGGGGTTCGAACCCCCGACCCCCTCGGTGTAAACGAGGTGCTCTGAACCAGCTGAGCTAATCGCCCCAATCCATTTCTTTACGTTGCCGTGATTAGTTCAGTATTGCGAGTGCAAAGATAGCACAGTTTTTAATATCTGCAAGCTAAAGCAACAAAAAAATTACATTTTTTTTACGTTCACTAAAGTCGCTTTTGTGTCAGAGTTCACTACCTCTAGTGTAATAGGCTCAAGATTAGCGTTTTTGCCTTCTATTATGTATAATTTGCCACCTTTAACCGGTTTATTGCTACTGTCAAAATTTACATCGCCGTAAAGCAGTGTGTTATCTATATCCTTTTGGTTAACCCATCCCTGGTTTAGTGCTTTCTTGGCGTCGTCACCTATATAAATACCTTTTTCGCGGATATTTTTAAGTACGCGGCAATTCGGCAGGTAGCAAAAATCCTGTCCACGCTTGTTAAATATCATTGTAACAAGGAAACCGCCAAGTGTAAGCCCAAAAAGGTAGTAGGCAAGCCTGTGTTTAAATTTCATCGGGTAAAAATTTTCTGCAAAAATACGCAATTGCCGGCTGCCATTACCATAGCAGTTAAAGTAATTTATGGAGCTTTTTCAAGAGTCACAATTCTGCGTTCAAAAAGCTCTGTAACATCCTGTGTTTCTTTTTCCAGTGTCCATGTTTTAAAACCCAGTGCTTCTGCGGCGGAGGTATTTACCTTTTTGTCGTCAACTACTAAAGTACGTTTTGGTTGCAGGCCATGGTTCTTTGCCAGAATACTAAATGCGGCAGTATCGGGCTTGCGCACACCCGTTTCATGCGAATAATATACTTTTTCAAAACACCTGTAAAAATCCCCGTAGAAACTAATACCGGCATCTTCTTCAAACTTGTCTATATGTATGGGGTCTGTATTGCTAAGTAAAAAAAGCCTGTAAGAATTAGACAGGTTTTGTAAAAACTCAAGACGTTCCAGCGGAAAATCGCCTATACTGGCATTCCAGGCATTTATAACTTCAATTTCAGAAGCGTTTTTTGTATACCCTTGTAGTGTCTTTATAAAGTCGGCCCGGTTTACTGCCCCGGTTTCAAATCTTTGTTCCAGAGCTGTAAGGTGGTTATTCCAGCTCGTTAGGCCAAGATTAGCAAGGGCCTGGTTTTTGGCATAAGGGTTTTTATTTAGAAAAACATCGCCAAGGTCAAATATTATTGCCTGTACCATAATTCCTCAATATTTGAAGTTCGTCATCAAGGATTCGTTGTTTTGCAACCAGCTTGCCCGAAATTTTTGGGGCGGGTACACCGGTACCAAATAAGGTAGTACCCGTAAATATACGCGCCTCGTCCCAAAGGCCTGCATTTATAAAACTTTGCAACGTTTTACTGCCTCCCTCTACGATTACAGAGAGCAGGTTTTGTCGGTACAATAAATTGGCAACAGCCTCGGGCATGCTGCCTTCATAATCGGTTTGCTCATACAACAGTTTGTCTAAGGTAGTAAAATCTTTTCGCTCAGTCAAAACTATTGTATTGATTTTTTGGTCTTTAACTTTAAAACTATCGTCTATCCTGCCTGATTTGTCCAGTATTATCCGGGTAGGCGAGGGGCCTGCCCAGTTCCTTACATCTAAAGACGGATTGTCGTCCAGCACTGTATTAGTGCCGGCCAGTATGGCCATTTCTTCGCTACGCCATTTGTGTACCAACTGGCGGGAATATGTATTTGTTATCCATACAGGCTCTTTTTTGTCCCTTTTTTCCGGACTTAAAAAACCGTCTGCGCTGCTTGCCCATTTCAGTATTATGTAAGCTCGTTTCTTTTCATGAAATGTAAAAAAACGACGGTTACTTTCCCTGCACGCTGCTTCTAATACGCCCACAGTTACTTCTTTGCCCGCTTCCCTTAGTTTTTTAATTCCCATACCGGCCACTTTTTCGTGAGGGTCTGTAGTACCCACAACAACCCTCGGTATGCTATGCGCTATAATCAGGTCACAGCACGGCGGCGTTTTACCGTAATGGCTGCAGGGCTCCAGGCTTACATACAGCGTACTTTGTGAAATCAGGTGCCGGTCTTCTGGGCGTACGGAGTTTATACAATTAACCTCGCCGTGCGGACCGCCGTAGGCCGCCGTATGCCCTTCGCCTATAATACGGTTTTTGTATACCAATACGGCACCTACGCTGGGATTAGGCATTGCTGCACGCATGCCATTTTCGGCAAGTTCAAGGCAGCGTTTCATGTACGTTTCGTGGTTCATGCTAAAAATAAAAAGGTAAAGTTACTGGTTTTGCGTTTTAAAATACGGCAATCGTAACAAAAGCGTATTTTTGCCTTATGCAAGAAATACATATACGTAAAATTAAGCCTGAAGACAATGCCGCCTTGGCTGCCATAATAAGAGGGGTTTTTGATGAGCTTAATGCGCCAAAGGTAGGTACTGCCTATGCTGATCCTCAGCTTAACGATATGAGTACGGTGTATCAGGCAGATAACACGGTGTATTTTGTGGCCGAATTTAATGGCACGGTAGTAGCCGGTGCCGGTGTGGCGCCATTAGATAACGGCCCACAGGGAGTATGCGAACTGCAAAAAATGTACAGTATGCCCGATGCAAGGGGCAAAGGTATAGGTAAAGCGTTAATGCAAGCCTGCCTGGAGGCTGCCAGGGAATTTGGATTCGAAAAAATTTACCTGGAAACACTTCCGTTTATGGAAGATGCACAGGCACTGTATACAAAATCCGGGTTTGAATACCTGGATGCGCCATTGGGCAATACGGGCCACAGCTCTTGCCCGGTCTGGATGATAAAGACACTTTAAACCATAGCATTATGACATTAAAGCAGTATAAAAATCTATTTTTGGCTACGCTGGTGCCCGTAGTAGATGCCGGCGAGGCAGAGCGTTTCTTTTACATTACCCTTGAGGAGCTGGCGGGGTGGAGGCGTATGGATTACCTTATGCATCCTGAAGCTAAGATTACGGCTACCGATGAACTTCGGTGGAAAGCGGTATTAAACAGCCTGGAACAGCAACAACCTATACAGTACATTTTTGGTAAGGCTCATTTTTATGGACTTGAGTTTAAAGTAAACGAAGATACGTTGATTCCACGCCCGGAAACAGAGGAGCTTGTAGAATGGATAATTCATGAAAACAACAAGCGCCCTGCTTTTAATGTGCTTGATATAGGTACAGGATCTGGCTGTATACCCATTACACTTGCAAAACATATTACCCAGGCAGCAGTAAGTAGCATAGACGTGTCTGTCAATGCACTTGCGATTGCAAAAGAAAACGCACAAGCCAACGAGGTAAGTGTAAACTTTATTTTAACCGATATACTCCAGGCAATTACACTGCCGCAGCAGTACGATGTTATTGTGTCTAACCCGCCTTATGTACGTAATCTGGAAAAAGCAGAGATAAAACCAAATGTGCTTCAATACGAACCACACCTTGCATTATTTGTTGAAGATTCAGATCCGCTTATATTTTACCGGAAAATAGCACACCTAGCCCTAAATCACCTTAAACCGGGCGGTAAGTTGTATTTTGAAATCAATCAATACTTGGGTGCAGAAACTGTAACCCTTCTTGAAGAAATAGGGTTTACAAACGTTATTCTGCGTAAAGACCTTTTTGGAAACGACCGTATGATCAGTTGCAGCCGTTAGGTTTTCCAGCAGTTCTTTAAAGGGTTATGTTTTTATTCGTAGCGTAACGCTTCTACAGGGTCTAATTTTGCAGCTTTAATTGCCGGAAGCAGCCCTGAAACTATTGTAACAATAATAACCGTACCAAGGGCAGCTATTGTAGCCAGCCATGGCATAGGGAACGCCATGCTGAACAATAAAGATACACCGTAACCCGTAAGCAGCCCCAGTATAAGCCCCAGTAAACCACCAAAGAAACAAATAACCATTGTATCGTAAAAAAACTGCATGGCGATAATCGTCAGTATGGCACCCAGGGATTTTCTTACCCCGATTTCGCGGGTGCGTTCTGTAACAGATACCAGCATAATATTCATAAGGGCTACCGAAGATCCAAATACCGTTATAACTCCTATAACCCATGCTGCGGCACCAAGCGTAGCGGTTTGAGAGCGCATGTTTTCCAGCAGTTCGTCGCTGCGTTCTATACCAAAGTTAGTGTCGGCAGTAGGGCTTAATTTGCGTATGCGGCGCATTGCCAGCGTGGCTTCGCCCACGGCACCTTCTAAAAAGTCCTGATTGGTAAGGCTTACTTTTATAGTATAATCTATATTAGCAGCGGTAAACATGGAGCGCGCTATCTGAATAGGAATAAACAAGTTTAAATCCTGCCTGTTACCAAACGTAGAACCACGGGCTTTAAGCACACCTATAACTTTAAAGCGTGCGCCACGTACCGAAATGGTTTGCCCTATAGGATTAACGTCTTTAAGAATCCCTTTTTCAAAGTCGGCGCCTATAACACAAACATAATTGTTGTTTGTAATGTCAAAATTTGTAAAGTTTCTGCCCGAGGTAATTTCTAACCCCGAATTAGGTAAAAAATATTCATCGGCACCCACTACAGTGATTTCCGGGTCTGATTTTTTGTCGGCATATTTTACCTCTGCATTACCCGCGGCCGTAAACGAAAGCGATGTTTTAGCCCCCGGAAACGTAAACCGGTCCTGAAAAGCCTTTGCCTGCGGGTAGGTAATTATAGGATTTTCCCGGCTTTCGGCATCGTTTTGCCTTCCCACACGGTTGCTGTTATCGTACCGGCTTATAGAAAATGTATTTGCTCCCATGCCTGCAAAGCTGTTGGCTATACTGTTTTCCAGTACAGAAACCGCCGAAAGTATACCTA
>JAAXJD010000059.1:0-288 GCA_012270005.1 Flavobacterium sp.
CCATTTGCCCCACCGGGATTAAGGCTTTGCAGTAGTACCCATTTTATTTCATTAGTCCTTTTTACTTTTAGCGGGAAAAAATCCGGACATTCCCACACGCCTCCATGTGCTCCCACGCCCACACCGAAATCAGAAAGGTATTTCCAGTCTTTAAGATTTTCAGAGGAGTAAAACTGTGCCTTGTCTTGCGCGGCCAGTACCAGTATCCAGCGGTTGTTAACCCAGTCGCGGTTTACTTTAGGATCACGGAAGTCTCTTATTCCCGGATTTTTTATTACAGGGTTTCCT
>JAAXJD010000059.1:298-7144 GCA_012270005.1 Flavobacterium sp.
CGGTAACAATGGCCCCCGCAGGCGCTGAGCCGCTCTGCCCAAGGCCACAACGGTTTAGTATATCGTATGCGGCACTACCGGAGAATATGTAGCCAAAACGATCAGGGTAGAGGGCTATGGGTTGTTCTTCCCATTTTACAAGGTCTTTACTTGTTGCATTCCCCAATTGCATAGGCCCCCATGTGTTTCCGTAAGGCCAATACTGAAAATACAATTGATATACCCCCTCGGCATAAAACAGGCCGTTTGGGTCGTTCATCCAGTTGTTTTTTGGTGTAAAATGATAGTTTGGCCTGTATAAGGTTTCTTCGTTTTTAGCTTCCTGGGCAACAGCATTGCCCGTAAAATAAAGACTAGCTAGCCCGTACAGTAGAATTTTTTTCGTATTCATTTTTATGACTTTGTCGGTTTTTATTGTGTGTTAATTCTCCACTAAGTTCTTCTAGTGATTTTCCTTTTGTTTCAGGCATAAGGAACATTACAAAAAGTAGCTGGAAAACCATCATTATGGTAAATATCAGGAAAACTACCGCAGGCCCTATGGCTGTAAAAAGCACCGGTACCATAGAAGGGATAATGGCGGCAAGTACCCAGTGCACTGAACTGCCAAATGCCTGGCCCGAAGCACGTATGTGGTTAGGGAAAATTTCGGAGATAAATACCCATATCACAGCACCCTGGCCTATGGCGTGGGCGGCTATAAAGAGGAACAGGAACCCCGGCACTGCCATGCCGCCCCATCCAAAATAGAAAGCTGCCGAAACTAAGCTTAATGAAATAATATAGCCGACAGATCCGATGTACATTAGTAACTTGCGGCCAAACTTATCGATAAGGGCTACGCCGATAAGGGTAAATATCAGGTTGATAATACCGATGCCTATGCTGCTTAAAAGTGCCGTATTAGCGCCCAAACCTGCTTCCTGAAAAATGCGTGGTGCGTAGTACAGAAAGGCGTTAATACCCGAAAACTGGTTAAAAAAAGCTATCAAAAAAGCCAGTAGCACAGGAAATCGGTATTTTTTCGAAAACAGGGTTTCATGCGCAGCATCTTGCTCCTGGTTTTGCTCCAGCATCAGGGTTTCTATATTTGCCTTTGGGTCTATTAGGGTGAGTACTTTGCGTGCTTCGTCGTATCGTAATTTTGAAAGCAGCCAGCGCGGGCTCTTTGGCACAGTTAGCATTAACAAGGTATAAATAGCTGCCGGCACAGCTTGTATACCCAACATCCATCGCCATGCGTTTTGACCTATATCCTTTAAAAAATAGTTTGAAACAAATGCTATTAAGATACCCAATACAATATTAAACTGATACAAGGCTACAAGACGCCCTCTTTTTTCTGCAGGAGCAATTTCAGATACATAGGCCGGTGCTGCTATAGTAGAAGCGCCTACGCCAAGACCACCCAAAAAACGAAATGCAGCAAACATATAAGGCTCGTTTGCCACGGCTGAGCCTATAGCAGATATAAAATAGAGTACCCCTATCCACAGCAGTGTATTTTTACGGCCTATTGCATTTGTTGGGATACCTCCAAAAATTGCGCCTACTACGGTACCCCACAAGGCCATACCCATAACTACAGTACCGTGAAACGCGTCTGAAGAGTGCCATAGCTTTTGAAGTTGTTGATCAGCGCCGGATATTACCACTGTGTCAAACCCGAATAGGAAACCGGCAAGGGCTGCAATAACCGACCAGATAATAATTTTGTTCATTGGTTGAAAAATTTAGTTAATCTGATGGCTAAAGTAGCTTTAAACGCAATTGAGCTTGTGCGCTGATGTTACAATGATGTAACATGTAACGATATTAAGACAGGGTTATGGTTTATTTTTATGAAAATCAAAACGTTATATCTACGAAAACATTTTCTTCTAAATCGTTGTAGTTACACTAATGTTACATATTTGGTAAAAATGTTACCTGTTTGTACTTCGATATAGTATCCAGGTTATCCATTAGTTTTAAAATCTTTAGGAGATATTCCATATTTATTTTTAAACGCGGTTGAAAAATAATTGGGTGACGAATATCCTAAGGCGTATGCTACCTCGCTAACGTTCATATTTCCGCTTTTTAGCATCTCTGATGCACGTTCCAATTTTATGTTACTAATATGGTCGCTTATGTTAATGCCAAGTATTGCCTTTACTTTGCGGTACAGCTGAACGCGGGAAACGAGCATTTTTTCGGCAAGTTCTTCAACGGAAAATTTAGGGTCATCTATATTGTCTGAAATAAAGGCATTCATTTTTGAAATAAAGTCCTGCTCTAAATTTCCAAAGCGCGTATCTGCTTCTACCTTGTAAATATTATTGATATAGTAGTATCTGAGTTTTTCGCGGTTAAATAGTAGGTTCTCCAGGCTTCGTTGCAGTACCGACAGGCTAAATGGTTTGGTTAAGTAACTGTCTACGCCCGACTGTAGCCCTTTTATCATAGATTCTTTATTGCTTAATGCTGTAAGCATTAAAATAGGGATGTGTGAAGTACGCAGGTCTTTTTTAAGAACCCTGCTTATTTCAAATCCATCCGTACCCTGAAGGTTAATATCACATATAATGATATCTGGAATGTTTTGCAATGCAAGCGTTACTGCGTCAGATCCGTCGCTGGTGGTTACCTGATATTCAGTCCCCAGTTTACTGCTCAGGAAGTTTACGAGATCAGGATGGTCTTCTATAATCAGAAGACTGTATTTTTCGTCTGTGCCGTTTTTTGCAGGAAGGGTAATGATTTCCTGCTCAGACAATAGGAAGTCCTGTAGTTGTAAGGCACTGTTTTTAAGATCTTCTTCATGCCTGTTTATTTCTGAAACAGATAAATGACCCGCACCTTTTTGCAAAGACAAAATAAATGCCGTGCCATGCATGGATTTTACTTCGAGTTCCCCTTTATGCAGTAATACAAATTCACGTGCAAGGTTTAACCCTATTCCGGAACTGTTTTTAGTATTGTTAGATGCTTTAAAGAACGGATTAAACACCTGAGAAAGTTCTGCTTCAGGTATTCCTATGCCCGAATCACGGAAGGTAATCTTTATATGAGAGGCGGTCTCTTTAATTAAAATACTAATCTTTCCGTTATCTGGTGTAAACTTAAACGCATTAGAAAGCAGGTTAAAGTACACCTTATCCATAAGCCCCCTGTCTATAAAAACGTCAGTGCCGCGGTTGTCGCATATTACGGTAAAATCTATATTACGCCGGGCAGCCTCTGCTTTAAAATTAGTCATTAACGCCAGTGTAAAATCATAAATATTGGTGCGTGAGGCAAGCAGGGTAAATTTACGTTCTTCTATTTTCCTGAAATCAAGCAGTTGGTTTATAAGTCGTAGTAAACGGTTAGAATTGGAATATATAAGTTTCATTTCTTCCATTAAACGTGTGCCTTTTATCTTCTCGTTTTCAATGAGCGATTCGGCATAACTTATAATTAAAGTTAAAGGTGTTTTAAACTCATGGCTTAGCCCCGTAAAAAAACTAAACTTAGCTTCATTGTTCCTCCTTGCTTGCTCTGCCATGGTTTCCAGTTCTGTATTTTGCCTGGTCACGGTGTTATTAAACGCCTCCAGCTGTCTTTTCTTCTTCTTTAACGATACCGTACTGTAAATACTGTACACAGCAAGGCCTAGTATAGTAATAAGGAAAAAACTCAGTAAGCGAACCAAATGTTTTTGTGAGCTAAATTCTTCCTCCTGAACCTTTATGGCGTTAAGTTGTCCTTCAATGGTTTTTTGTTGCTGGTCTACCTTATCCATTTGGTTCTCAATAATTTCAGCGTTATTTTGATCGACCACAATGGTATTCAGGATATTGTTTTTGGCAAAAGGTTCTCTTTTGTACACCGTCATGGCTAGCTTTACAGCTTCGTTACCACCATTAGGATACAATATTGTTGCAACTAATATACCGTCTTTAACCAGTTGTATACCGCCATTAGGTGTATTAAGGGCGTCTACACCTATAATTTTTATGGTTTTTTCCAATCCCAGTTCTTTAGCGGCCTCGTAGGCACCAAGCGCCATACGGTCATTATGCGCGAAAACATAATCTACGTTTTTGTTTATTAAAAGAAGTTGCTTTAGTTGACCTTTTGCTGATGGTAGTTCCCAGTTCCCCCTTATCCTGTCAATTATATTGATTCGCGCATTTTGGTCTGATAACTGCTTAAAGCCCAGACTGCGTTCGTATGCCGGAGAGGAGGCATTGGCTCCGGTTATTTCAATTACATTTACCTTTTTTGTAGTATTTGCTAGTATGTATTTTGCTGCATTACGCCCCACTTCTATATTGTCTGCTCCTATAAAGGCGGTAAAATCTTCGTTATCGGTTTTACGGTCTACTGCTATAACAGGTATACCCTTGTCCAGTGCTTTTTTTATAATTGCATCTAGTGGTTTTGCTTCTATTGGCGATACAAGTATAATATCTACGCCCTTAGTAATCAACTGCTCTATGTCCTTTATTTGTTCATTCACATTGTTATGGGCATCTTCTATTACAAGTTGCATTTCCGGGTGCAACGACGCCTCCACAATCATCGACTGGTTCATTTGCCTCCGCCATTCATCGGTAGTCATGGCCTGCGAAAACCCTATGAGAATTTTCTTCTTCCCGTCAGTTTGCGTGCAGCTTACCGTACTTGCTATCAATACGGCAAATAACAGTACAGACACTATTTTATATAAAGCTTTGTGGTTTAATGAGTGGTAAAACATAAATTGTAAAGGATAAAGAAGCTTTGCGGTTTTTGTGGAAGTGAGTAAACAAAAATACGAGTATTTTTTTTCGAATTTAATAATTATGAATTTGATACCGATTTTTAAATAATATGTTTTGTTTAAAGCTGCTCTAACGTTTGATTTTGTTGTATCATTATCATACCCGCACGATACATAATTAAATCTATTTCGTATTCGTTGATTTTATTTTGTTAGGATTTTTATTGATTTACAGTTATATATGTTTTTAGCGCTCCTTTTGAGTCTAATATTAAATTTTTGTTCAAAAATCAGACTGTTTAAACTTTGTTAGGGATATAAATTGCCTTGATTTTTAACCAATAACTGTAAAATATGAAAGGAAAATTATTTTTGTTTTTAGCGCTTATGTGTTTTTCGCTTGCTAAAGCACAATATCCTTCAGTAGGTATACTAGGTTCTGCAACGAGTTTAGGATGGAGTGGTAACCAGCCAGATATAGCTATGGAAACCACAGACGGCATACATTATACATTAAATAACATGCCGTTGTACAGTGGTGGCTTAAAGTTTAGGCAGGATAATAGCTGGCCGCGAAACTGGGGAAGTACCGAATGGCCTTCCGGCATCGGTGTACAGGATCAGGGGGGTATGGACGTACCGGTGCAGGTAGGGGTGTATGATATTACATTTAATCTGGAGACCAAAGCATACAGCTTCACCTATAAGTTTCCTGTGATTGGTATTCGTGGGGCTGCTACAGCTGTAGACTGGGGAAGCGCTAATGGCGATATCTTATTTAATACCTCTGATGGCGTGATATATACCATTAACAATCTGTCTCTTAATAATGGAGGTTTAAAATTCAGGCAGGATAACGACTGGCCAAATAACTGGGGCGGAAATGCATGGCCTTCTGGAACAGGGATTTTCAATCAGGATGGGGTAGATGTACAGGCTGTACAGGGAATTTATAATGTTACCTTTAACCGCACTACTTTAGAGTATAGCTTTCTCCAGATTTTCCCATCAGTGGGGGTATTAGGAAGTGCCACAGCGGTAGGATGGGATGGGCCGGATATAGACATGGAAACCACAGACGGAATAGTTTACACTTTAAACAATACCGGTTTAACTGATGGGGGACTTAAATTTAGGCTAGATGATCAATGGCCTAACAATTGGGGCGGTACAGCATGGCCATCAGGCACAGCAATATTTAACCAAAACGGGGTAGATATACCTTGTACAGCAGGAACGTATAATATTTCGTTTAACCTTAACACACTGGCTTATAATTTTGAGGTGGTAACAGCAGATGTAAATAATATAAAGAAAGACGGTATTTCTCTTTTACCTAACCCGGCATCTGATATAGTAACATTATCATACAAAAATATTAATGCTGGCGCTGTAGCGTTTTATGATGTAAGTGGTAAATGTGTTTTGGAATCTGTTGTGCGGCAGCAAACCAACTTTAATGTATCTGGTTTTACACCAGGTGTTTACATTGTGAAAATTAATACTTCTACAGGCTGTTACAACATTAAGTTTATTAAAAACTAACGCTTCACATTATGATGGTTTTTCCAAGCCTGTGTCTTAACGGCACAGGTTTTTTGTTTTTTTTTTAAAATAAACACCGTTCAATTTATAAAAGCTGTATAAAATAAAAAAAGTAATATATAAAACACTGAGGATTTACTAATGTGTGGCTCTTACGGAACAATTTTCGAACCATTTCAAGGTAGACTTGAATAAATTAACTTCGGTATAGTTTGGTGCCTATTCCCAAAAATAAATCCTTAAAACTGCTGAGAGTATTGTTATGCTTTTTTTAAAACAAATATTACGCCAGTTAAGTCTCTTGAGATGATTTCTAAGAGTTAGATTTTCTTTCAATTTGGTCAGTTGCAAATCTTTTGTAATTGTGAATTATTAGATCAATTAAGTATTTGTAATGTTTAAGCTTATTGGTATAAATAGCTAATGGCTTAGATAACATCATGATATTTATTACTTTACTTAAAGTACTGTTTGTCCTGCGGACCAACACTGAAACCGGCTACTTTTTTAGTAACCCTTGTAAATCGTCAGCAAAAAGTGGACATTTAGTTTATTGTTACTAAGGAGTGTTT
>JAAXJD010000072.1:0-302 GCA_012270005.1 Flavobacterium sp.
ACATATTAGAGGATGAGCAGCGTTTAGAGACCTTTAAGCGCAGTGCCCTGGAAAATGCCAGGGAGTTTGATATACAGAAAATCATGCCTATGTACGAAAATATTTATCGCAGGGCACTAAAGCAGCAATTTGTATGAAAAGTATAAAAGTATTATTAGCTCTGCTGACTATAATCGTTGCGGCGGCTTGTGGTAGTACAAAAAACGCATCTGGATTTACTATTCTTAAACAGGAAGCTACAGGTGGATCTACTACCGAATCAACTGGGTTGGTGAATACAAAAAGTGAGCTTACTGAGTTAT